>NZ_JBYSXD010000118.1:0-639 GCF_058781865.1 Arthrobacter sp. FW306-1B-F12A | reverse complement strand
TCTCCAGGCGGCACACAACATTACGGTTACGGGGCTAACACCCTCTCCGGCCGGCCTTTCAAGACCGTTCACCTATGTCCATGCTCTCACCCCACCGGTCCGGCAGAACCAGTACGGAAAGTCCCACAACCCCGCCCATGCAACGCCCGCCGGCTATCACACATGGAACGGTTTAGCCTCATCCGCGTTCGCTCGCCACTACTAACGGAATCACTCTTGTTTTCTCTTCCTGCGGGTACTGAGATGTTTCACTTCCCCGCGTTCCCCCCACGCACCCTATGTGTTCAGATGCGGGTCACCAGATCACGCAAAACGCGTCTGGCGGGGTTTCCCCATTCGGACATCCTGGGATCACCGTTCGGTTATCAACTCCCCCAGGCTTATCGCAGATTCCTACGTCCTTCTTCGGCTCCTAATGCCAAGGCATCCACCGTGTGCCCTTAAAAACTTGACCACACAAGATCAAAAAACTTCTCGAGAGAACCAAACCCCCGAAAGGGCCGGGTTCATAAAAAGAAATTGCTGTAAGACACACACACCCCACCACCCCACAAGAGGCAATGACCATGCGCGTGCCTAGATGCTCGCGTCCACTATGTAGTTCTCAAACAACAACCCCGTACCACACACCCCCCGCAC
>NZ_JBYSXD010000117.1:0-704 GCF_058781865.1 Arthrobacter sp. FW306-1B-F12A | reverse complement strand
ACGGCGAGGTAGTCGTGGACGGCGCGCTGGGTGTTTTCAAGGAGCGTTCTCATGGCCGCTGATGCGCCTTCCTCATCCTTCGCGCGGGCAAGCTCAACGAACCGCTCAGCAAACACCAGGGCTTCCCTCTGGGGTTCCCAGCTCGGGATCCGGAACACGATGCCGCGGAACCGCAGTGACCGGCGCCAAAGCATCGCCACGATGTCCCGGACCGTTGCACTGGGGCAGATATCCATCATCAGCTGGTACAGGTGCAGAAGAGCTATGTAGAAAGAACGTGGATCCCCGACGGCCTGCCGCATCTCCTCGGTGATGGCAACGGCCTGCTGCACCTGTTCCTCGGTTGCATGCAGGACGGCCATGGCCGCCATCTCGGGCTCGATGAGCAGCCGGGTCCGGTAGAGGTCATCGGCGACATCGGGGTCCAGTTCGGCCATGATCGTCCCGCGCCGGGGACGGGCTTCGACGAGGCCTTCACTGGCGAACCGCACGAACGCCTCGCGCACGGGGGACCGGCTGACCCCCAACTGGGCGGCCACTTCATTCTCACTGACCCACTGACCCGGCCGAAGGGCGCCGCTGACCAGCTGCTCGGCAAGCCATTCAAAGACCCTGTCCGAGAGCGTGGGATCCGTAGAACCGGGCTGATGCGGATTAAGAAGCATGGCCGTATCCTACCACTTGACACGTGGCAGCTGGTATTC
>NZ_JBYSXD010000116.1:0-836 GCF_058781865.1 Arthrobacter sp. FW306-1B-F12A | reverse complement strand
TCGGTTCCTGAGGCCAGGCCCAGGAGCGCGGAGCCGGTGCCGGTGTGGGCGGTGGTGGAGGCCACGGGTGCCCTGACCCCGGCGGTGGTCCAGGCGGTGAGCCCGGATTCGAAGCCGCCGTTGGTGATGGCCGAGGTCGTTGTTCCCGTGGGGGTGACCGGTGCCGAGGCCGCCGAGGCCGGGGAGGTGCCGACGGCGTTCGTGGCGGTCACGGTGAAGGTGTAGGCGGTGCCGTTAGTGAGTCCGGTGATGTTCGCCGTCGTCGCGGGCGGGTTCCCGGTGACGGGGACCGGGGCCAGGGTGGTGGTTCCGGCGTGCGGGGTGACCGCGTAGGAGGTGATCGCCGAGCCGCCGTTGCCCGGCGCGGTCCAGGACACGGTGGCTGAGGCGTTCCCGGCCGCCGCGGTGACCCCGGTGGGGGCTGCGGGTGCGGTGGCCCCCGCGGTCGGCGTGACTGCGGCCGAGGCCGCCGACGCCGGGGAGGTGCCGATGGCGTTCGTGGCGGTGACGGTGAAGGTGTAGGCCGTGCCGTTAGTGAGTCCGGTGATGTTCGCCGTCGTCGCGGGCGGGTTGCCGGTCACGGTGACCGGGGCCAGGGTGGTGGTTCCGGCGTGCGGGGTGACCGCGTAGGAGGTGATCGGGGAGCCGCCGTTGGCCGGGGCCGTCCAGGTCACGGTGGCTGAGGCGTTCCCGGCGGCCGCGGTGACCCCGGTGGGGGCTGCGGGTGCGGTGGGGGTGGTCTGGGTGTTGGTGAGGGTGACGTCGTCCAGGTACATCCAGGTGTCATCCGCCGGGCTGGAGCCGTCGAGGTGGACGTTGAACCAGAGCACGACGGT
>NZ_JBYSXD010000115.1:0-859 GCF_058781865.1 Arthrobacter sp. FW306-1B-F12A | reverse complement strand
CGGGTTCGGAGTCGATCGGCCGCGAGGAGCTCCTGCACCGGGTGGCCGGGGCAGACGCCGTGGTGAGCCTGCTCACCGAACGCATCGACGCCGAGCTGCTCGACGCCGCCGGCCCGCAGCTCAAGGTCGTCGCGAACGTGGCCGTGGGCTATGACAACATCGACGTCCCCGCCTGTACGGAACGGGGCATCGTGGCCACCAACACGCCAGGGGTGCTCACGGAGGCAACCGCCGACATCGCCATGGGCCTCGTCCTCATGGCGACCCGCCGGCTGGGTGAGGGGGAGAGGCTTATCCGCTCCGGCCAGGCCTGGAAGTGGGGGATGTTCTTCCTGCTCGGGTCCAGCCTGCAGGGCAAGACCCTCGGCGTCGTCGGCATGGGCGGCATCGGGCAGGCGACCGCGCGCCGGGCCAAGGCCTTCGGCATGGACATCGTCTACCAGTCGCGCAGCGAGCTCGATCCGGTGATCGCCGCCGAGCTTGGCGCACGGCGGGTCGACCTCGACGAGTTGCTGACGGTGTCCGACGTCGTCTCGCTGCACTGCCCGTACGGGCCCGCCACGCATCATCTGATCGGCGCCGAACAACTCGCGGCGATGAAGAGCTCGGCGTTCCTCGTCAACACCGCGCGCGGACCGATCGTCGACGAAACGGCACTCGCGTCCGCGCTCCGCGAGGGCGTCATCGCCGGTGCCGGGCTGGACGTCTTCGAGCGTGAGCCCCAGGTCCATCCCGAATTGCTGGACCTGGAGAACGCGGTGCTCGTGCCGCACCTCGGCTCCGCGACCGTGGAGACGCGCACCGCAATGGCGATGCTCGCCGCCGACAACGCCCTCGCCGTGCTCAGCGGCGAACAACC
>NZ_JBYSXD010000114.1:0-873 GCF_058781865.1 Arthrobacter sp. FW306-1B-F12A | reverse complement strand
GGGACTGCCCCCGGTTTTGTTGACTCCTTGACCTAGCGAGCTGGTGCTCGTGGAAGGATGTTGACCATGCCGACGGCTTATGGGGCGGAGTTCCGCCAGGATGTTATTGATGTGGCCCGCAAGGGCGAGGCGCCGCTGGCGCAGATTGCGAAGGATTTTGGGCTGTCGGTCACGACGCTCAAGCGCTGGATTGCCATCGCGGAACGTAAGGAGTCCGGGGCCGGCCCAGTGGCGGCGGAGTCGGCCGAGGTGCGGGAGTTGAAGAAGCGCAACCGCTTGTTGGAGCAGGAGAATGAGATTCTGCGCCGGGCTGCCGCCTATTTGGCCAGGGACATCAACCCAAAATGATCTACCCGCTGGTCACGGATCTTGCCGCCGAGGGTGTTCCCGTGGCGGTGACCTGCAGGGTGTTGGGATTCAGCAAGCAAGGCTATTACCGGTGGAAGGCCAGCCCGGTGACGGAACGGGATTGGATCGATGCGCATTTGGTCAACGCTGCCGTGGACATCCATGCCGAGGACCCGGCGTTCGGGTACCGGTTCATCGCTGACGAGCTCCCGGAGAAAGGCATCACAGCGGGTGAGAACAAGGTCCAGCGCTTGTGCAGGGACCACGGCATCTGGTCGGTGTTTTCGAAGAAGCGGGGCCTGAACCGGAAGCCCGGGCCGCCTGTTCACGACGACCTGGTGGAACGCGACTTCACCGCCGCGGCACCGAACGAGCTGTGGCTGACCGACATCACCGAGCACCCTACCGCTGAGGGAAAGCTGTACCTCTGCGCGGTGAAGGACGTCTACTCCGGCAGGATCGTCGGGTACTCGATGGATGCACGGATGAAGTCCTTGTTGGCCGTGGCGGCGCTGGAGAACGCGG
>NZ_JBYSXD010000113.1:0-948 GCF_058781865.1 Arthrobacter sp. FW306-1B-F12A | reverse complement strand
CTAGGGCGTGTCTCCTAAAGCGGCTAGCCAGATGCTGACTGCCCGGAGAACGGCTCCGCCGCGATAGGTGAGTGCGAGTTTGTCGTAGCGGGTGGCCAGGCCTCGCCATTGCTTGAAAGTATTGAAGTTCCGTTCGACGACGTTCCGGCCCTTGTAGTCCTCTTTGTCAAAGAGCGGGGGCCGTCCTCCGACCGAACCGCGTCGTTTCCGGTGGCCGATTTGATCCGCTGGTTCCGGGATGACCGCGGCGATTCCGCGTCCTCGTAGAAGGCTCCGGATCGCTCGGGATGAATAGGCCTTGTCTCCGCGAACACGGTCCGGGCGGGTCCGGGGTCTTCCCGGGCCAGCCCGGTTGATCTTCAGATGGTCGATCAAATGCGGGAACATGGGCGCGTCTCCGCCCTGCCCCGGCGCGACGAGCAGCACCAAAGGCCGGCCCTTGCCGTCAACCAGGGCATGGATTTTCGTGCTCAATCCGCCGCGGGAACGGCCTATCGCATGATCATCGGGTTCAGCAAACAGATTCATGTAATTCGACGGGGCCCCCTGTGGTCCGGGGAAGGTTCGTGCCGTGCTGGTGCGCGCGGTTCACCGTCGAGTCAACCGAGACCGACCAATCCACTTCGCCCCGGGCATCGGCCACCGTCAGCAGCCCGGCGAGGATCCTGTCCCAGGTGCCGTCGCCGCTATACCGGCGGTGCCGCTTCCAGATCGTCTGCCACGGACCGAACTCCGCGGGAACGTCGCGCCAGGCGATTCCACAGCGATACCGGTAGATGATGCCCTCCACGACCCTGCGATCGTCACGGAACGGACGGCCGCGCCGCCCCAGAGACGACGGCAACAGCGGCTGAATGCGGGCCCACTGCCCATCAGTCAAAACAGAAGTACGAGACACCCATCAAGCATCCCCGACCACCACTCCAGGATTTAGGAGACACGCCCTAG
>NZ_JBYSXD010000112.1:0-1006 GCF_058781865.1 Arthrobacter sp. FW306-1B-F12A | reverse complement strand
GTGGTGAACGCCGCCGGCAAAACCGTCTCCCGCCAGCTCTTCCACGGCACCACCCCCACCGGCCCACCCGACACCACCAGCTACGGCTACGATGCCCTGGGCCGGATGACCGCCATGACGGACACCGCCGGGAACCAGTGGACCTGGGCCTTCGATACCGCCGGCCGGCAAACCACCGCCACCGACCCCGACACCGGCACCACCACCACCAGTTACGACGCGTCCGGCCGGGTCGCCGGCACCGCCGACGGCGCCGGGAACCTCACCAGCTACGCCTACGACGCCCTCGACAGGACCACCAGCACGACGGTCACCCCGCAAGGCGGCACCGCGCACACGCTCACCACCAGCACCTTCGACGGGGAGAAAAGGGCCAGCTCAGTTCCGCGACCCGGTTCAACGGCCCCAACTACGACCAGCCGGTGAAGACCGACGTGTCCGGCTACAACGCCGCCTACAAGCCCGGCACGACCACCACCACCCTGCCCGGCGGCCTCGGAGCGTACGCCGGCCCGTACACGACCACCAGCACCTACACCACCACCGGCCAGATCAATACCCAAGCCACCCCCGCGATCGGAGGACTTCCGGCGGAGACCATAAATTACGGTTACGACGGCCTCGAAAACCCGACCTCGGTCTCCAACGTCAACGACACCATCGCCGGCGCCACCGGGTACGACGACCTGAACCACCTGCGAACCTTCCAGCAATACGACGCGAACGCGGGCAGCCCCACGGCCGACACCACCGGACAGAACCAGGTCAGCTACACCTGGGATGCGAACACCGGACGCCTGAGCAACCAATCCGCGAGCAACACCGCCAGAGGCGTCATCTCGGACCTGGGCACCACCAACTACACCTACACCCCCTCGGGCAAGCTCAGCGCCCGCGAACAATGGTTCCCCTCCCGGCCCGGGGCACCGGATGACTACCAGTGCTACAGCTACGACTACGCCTCCCGGCTCTCCGCAGCCTGGACCGCAGCAGCAAAGAACTGCAC
>NZ_JBYSXD010000111.1:0-1015 GCF_058781865.1 Arthrobacter sp. FW306-1B-F12A | reverse complement strand
AAGAGAGGTTGGACGTGGCTGCAGGAGAAGAGACCTCACACATCCTTAGCGGGTTGACTTCCCAGCTGCCTGATCGTGATCCGGAAGAGACTGCCGAGTGGGTTGAGTCTTTGGATGCGTTGATCAGGGAGCAGGGCACGGAGCGGGCGCAGTTCATCATGCGCAGCCTGCTTCAGCGGGCGGGGTCCCAGTCGGTGGGGGTGCCGATGGTGACCACCACCGATTACGTGAACACGATCCCGGCGGACCAGGAAGCGGAGTTCCCGGGCAACGAGGAGTTCGAGCGCCGGTACCGGGCGTACATGCGCTGGAACGCGGCCGTGATGGTGCACCGGGCGCAGCGGGCGGACATCGGGGTGGGCGGGCACATTTCCACCTATGCCGGGGCCGCGACCCTGTACGAGGTCGGCTTCAACCATTTCTTCCGCGGCAAGGACCACCCCTCGGGCGGGGACCAGGTCTTCTTCCAGGGCCACGCGTCCCCGGGCATGTACGCGAGGGCGTTCATGGAAGGCCGGCTCTCGGAGGAGGACCTGGACGGGTTCCGGCAGGAAAAGTCCAAGCAGGGCCACGCCCTTTCCTCCTACCCGCACCCGCGCCTGATGCCCGCGTTCTGGGAATTCCCGACCGTGTCCATGGGCATCGGCCCGATGAACGCGATCTACCAGGCCCAGTCCAACCGCTACCTGCACGACCGCGGCCTCAAGGACACCAGTGACCAGCAGGTCTGGGCGTTCCTGGGCGACGGGGAAATGGACGAGCCCGAGTCCCGCGGCCTGCTCCAGCTCGCCGCGAACGAGAACCTGGACAACCTGAACTTCGTGATCAACTGCAACCTCCAGCGCCTGGACGGGCCGGTCCGGGGCAACGGGAAGATCATGCAGGAACTGGAGGCGTTCTTCCGCGGCGCGGGCTGGAACGTCATCAAGGTCGTCTGGGGCCGGGAATGGGACGAGCTGCTGGCCCGCGACACCGACGGGTCCCTGGTGAAAATCATGAACGAAACCGTCGACGG
>NZ_JBYSXD010000110.1:0-1071 GCF_058781865.1 Arthrobacter sp. FW306-1B-F12A | reverse complement strand
GTGGCCCTGTTGGGATGAGTGTGTCTAAGCATTCAACCTGGAACAGGACCACGAGCCTTGATCGAGCCTACCGGGGTGGCGGCCGACGCTGCCACCATCCTCTTCAACCTGCCCGACTACCGCGTCATCTCCACCAGCCTGAGCCCTGGCGGCGGTCGCCGGGTCATTGTCGAAACCGAGCAGCCGCCGGGCTGCCCCACATGTGGGGTGGTTGCCTCACGGCGGAAGGAACGCCGCTTCCAACGGATCCGGGACATTCCCGTCGCCGGTGCCGTGGAGGTCCTCTGGTCCAAGTACCGCTGGTACTGCGAGGAGCCGGCGTGCGGGAGGCTCTCGTTCTTTGAATCCACCGCCCAGGTCCCGGCCCGGGCCCGCTCCACCGGCCGGCTCCGGGACCACCTCGTGGACGCGGTCATCCGTTCGGGCCGGGCTGTCTCGGAGACGGCTGCCGCCTTTGCGGTGTCCTGGTGGATGGTCCGGGCGGCGTTGACTGAAGCCTGCGTTATGACGCTGCCTGACGTGGACGAGCTCAGCCCGCGGATGCTGGGCATCGACGAGCACCGCTTCCGGTCCGTGCGCTACTTCCAGGACCCCGAATCCAAGACGTGGACCCGATACGAGCCGTGGATGACCACGATCGTTGACCTGGACACGGGCCAGGTCCTGGGCGTCGTGGACGGCCGGGACCACAGGGGCGTTGGGGACTGGCTCTTCGCCCGGCCGCTGGCATGGCGGCTCGGTGTTCAGGTCGTCGCGATCGACCCCTCCGCAGCGTTCCGGAAAGCGCTGCGGATGTGGCTTCCCCGCACCGCCGTCGCGGTCGATCATTTCCACCTGGTCTCCCTGGCCAACCAGGCCGTGACCGAGGCCAGGCAGAACCTCTCCCAACAGGTCAAGGGCCGCCGGGGACGGGCCGTGGACAAGGCCTGGGCGCACCGGATGCTGCTCCTGCGCGCCGGCGATACCCTCACGGAGAAGGCAGCCCACCGGCTGTCAGAAGTGTTCGCGGCCGACGATCCGACCGGCACGCTCCAGGCAGTCTGGCAGGTCAAGGAACAGCTGCGGTTCCTG
>NZ_JBYSXD010000109.1:0-1107 GCF_058781865.1 Arthrobacter sp. FW306-1B-F12A | reverse complement strand
TGGGAGGGATCTGGCGTGAATCTTGTGGGCAGGGATGAGGGGACCGTGCTTAGGTCTGCTGATCTGGACCTTGCCGTGATGTCGGTGCATCCCTCCGCGAGCTATGACTTAATCGTCAGTTTGCGTGCGTTGTATAACCCGAAGGTCTATAAGCGTGCTCGTACGTGGGCGTCCGCTGCCCGCCGGGAGATGGGGGCCGAACTGTACGCCCGGGGGCGGTTGTTCTTCGAGGGGGGTGAGACTGCGCTGGGATACGGGCTGCTCCCTCTGGTTCCCGGGCTCGGAACGGAGTCGGGGCCCGCTGATTTCATTGGGCGCCTGCGCGACGGGTCTGCTGAGGAGTGCGCGCTGCTGATGCTCAACACCGGCGAGACGTCGCAGGAAGCGATGGACTTCTACCGGTCAGCGCTCCAGAATGCGGACGGGCGGAAACCAGGGTTCGAGACGAAGGTCCGCGGGTTCGCCGGCGAGTTTGCCGACGCCAGTCTTGAGGTGCTGCGGGACCCGGCCGGTACGAAAGATGATCTGGTCCGGTTCCTGGAACGCTACCTTGACCGCGTATATGCGCCCATGGTCGACCCGATCCGGGAGGCAGTTGACCGGGCAGCGGGCTCGGCCAGGGATCTGCTGGAGATGCGGCCGACGCTGTCGAGCATCGAGGCGCTCACCGGAGGATATACGCTCTCCAACGCCCTTCGAATGAACGAGATCATTCTGGCGCCGTCGGTGTTCATTTATCCGTTCATGGCCTCCCGGGTGGACGAACGCGCCGGCCGGGCGTTCATCGTGTTCGGCATCAGGAACGACAACATCGTCGGATATGAAGACGCCGATTCCCAGAACGTGCTCGAGAGCTTCAAAGCCTTGGCCAACCCCCACAGGCTGCAAATACTGACCCTGTTGCGAAGCGGGCCGGTCCTGGGGACGGAATTCCTCGAGCGCCTGGAACTCTCACAACCAACAGTCCATCACCACCTGGCGCAACTGAGATCATCAGGCCTGATCCGCCAAGAACGCAAACCCGACGGCATGCTCTACAGCCTGCGGCCCGAGACCGCAAAATCTCTTATCGATCGACTCACAGAGTTTTTCGACCTCGACTGAACC
>NZ_JBYSXD010000010.1:0-106522 GCF_058781865.1 Arthrobacter sp. FW306-1B-F12A | reverse complement strand
CCAGCTCACAAGGAAAGTCCCATGGCATGGCGTGTCGCCGACCTGCAGAAACGACCGCATTAGCCGGTTAAGAGGGAGTTGCCCTTGCGGGACATTGACTGGACGGCGCCAGCGCCCTGAAGGAGATCGCGCCAGGAACGGTGCTGGTACTGAAAGCCTTGATCCGAATGCACCAGCGGCTGCTCGCCAGGATTCAGGCACGTCAGGGCCTGCCGTAGAGAGGCGTTGGTGAGGGTCAGGTTTGGGGATGTGCCGACCGTGTAGGAAATGATCTGACGGTCGAACAGGTCCATGACCGGTGAGAGGTAGAGTTTCCGTTCATTGACGCTGAATTCGGTCACGTCGGTCACCCATTTCTGGTTCGGGGCCGCGGCGTGGAACTCCCGGTTCAGTAGATTGGGCGCCACGACACCCTCGTTGCCCTGGTAGGAGTTGTAGCGTTTCTTCCGCCGGACCTTGCAGGCCAGTCCCAGGACACGCATGAGCTTCAGTACCGTCTTCTTCGCGACGTTCCAGCCCCGTTTGAGCAGTTCGGAGTGGATGCGCCGGTGCCCGTACCGTGCGTGATTGGCCGTGAAGATCTTTGTGATCCCGGCTTTGAGGTCCGCTTGCGGGTCAGGCGCTTGGAAACGTGCTTGGTGGTAGAAGAACGTCGAGCGGGCCAACCCGGCAATGTCCAGAAGCACATCGAGGCGGTGTTCGGCCTTGAGAGCGATGACGGCGCGGACCTTCAGCGCCGTTCCTCGTCCCTCAAGGCCTGCACTTTTCCCAGGAACGCCACCTCGGCCCGCAGCCGCTCGTTCTCACGGCGCAGCCGCTCCAGTTCCGACTCGGGTTTCGTTGCCACCCCTGGGGTCGTCCTCGGACGGCCTTTTGGTTTGGGACGCAGTCCTTCTTCGCCTTCGTTCCGGTACTGCCGTGCCCACTTCTCGATCAGCAGCGGAGAGGACAGCCCCAGCTCTTTCGCAAGGGCGCCTTTGGTCTCACCTGCGCGGAACCGCTGCACGGCATCAAGTTTGAACTCAAACGAGAACACCGGTCGGGTTGGCTTAGCCACCAGGGTCGTACCTCCGCGTATCCGCCACCGACCGTACAGCCGCTTGATGGCATTCCTACCAATTCCGAGTCGGGTCGCTACCGCCCGATCACCCCAGCCCTTTTCAAACAACGCTACCGCGGCCTCGCGCTGCTCCTCGGACAACGAACTTCTTCCATGCATAAAACTGCTCCCCGAAAGTCAGAACTGATTTCTCAGTCCAACTTCCGGGGAGCAGTTCAATGTGGACGGGGCCTTCTTTCGTTTGCGGGCTCAAGCGGCCGGTTCCCGGGCTTTGAGCTAGTGGGTACGGTACCCCGTGGATTGGCTTCGGGTGGACCGGACGCCCGGCCGCTGCAACGGGACCCACAACTTGTACCGGTCGGCACGGTAGTAGGACACGGAGTAGTCCACCATGGCACGGGCAACGAAGGCGTGGCGCTGAATCTTGAGCAACGGAGTACCGACGTCTACGTTCAACAGCCGCGCCGTTGATGGGGAAGCTGCCGTCGCTTCGATCATGTCCTCTCCCCACTCCATCACCAACCCGTATTTCTCACTCAGAACGTTGTATAGCGAAGTGGGGGGCGCATCGTCCAGGAGGCCTGGCACGCGATGGGCCGGGATGAAGTTCTCATCCACGCTCATGGGTTCGTTGTCCGCGAGGAGGAGCCGGCGGAAGCGGACCAACGGCGTACCTTCCTCCAGCTGGAGTTCCCTCGCCAGGAAGGCACTGGCTGCGATCTGTTCAAAGCTCAGGACCTTCGCTGCCGGAACCATGCCGCGGCGTTGCATTTCCTCGCTGTAGGACGTGAGCTTCACCTGGAGGTCCAGCTTCGGTTTGCGGACGAAGGTTCCCAACCCAACCACGCGTTCAATGACTTCCTCGCCGACCAGGGCGTCGATGGCCTGCCGCACCGTCATGCGGGCAAGTCCGAACCGTTCGGAAAGGTCCCGCTCCGAAGGCAACGCCGCACCGGGTTTGCACGACGCGGAGATATAGCTGCGCAGGATCTCGCGCAACTGAACGTAGATGGGAGTGCCGCTCTTGCGGTCGATCTCCCCCGCGATGCGGGATGCCTCAGCGGGCACAGCGGTCTCCGGCCACGAAATCTGTCATGAAATAAGCGTAGGCCAATCCACCGGCAGGTCTAGACCAGCTCGGCACTGTAAACGCTGGCGCCGTGTGGCGGCGCTACGCTTGTAGGGATCAAAATCGCAGTCGGCATCTGGCCGTCCGAGTCAAAGGAGCCGGTTTGCCCGAGCACAAAGCCATCGTCGCCGCAGAGATCGGCCTCCATGCACGGGCTGCCGCCGTGTTCGTGCGGGCTGTGACGGCCACGGGCCTTCCGGTGACGATCCGTAAGCCCGGGCAGCAAGCGGTGGATGCCCGGTCTTTGCTCGAGGTCATGACCGAGGATTTCGGCCATGGGTGCGAAGTGGTTCTGTCCGTCTCCCGAGAAGCGCTGCAAGCCGGCCGCACGCTCAATGAGGTCAACGATGCCTTGGCCGCTCTTTCGGCCGTCCTGGAGGCCGTAGAAGGGCAATGAGCGGGCCAGTGCGCTACGACGCACCGGCATGCAACATCCAGATACAACGACGGCGGGCCCCACCAAATGGTGGGGCCCGCCGTCGTTGTTCAAGTGCTTCTAGTGCGCGTGGTCTCCACGGCTGTATTCGAAGACCCAACCGACCAAGGCCACGAGGGCCAGGCCAGCGGCGACAAACGTGATCCAGAAACCTACGGCAAGGCCAAGGAAGCCACCGGCACAGGCCAGGCCGAGGACCAACGGCCACCAACTCCAGGGGCTGAAGTGTCCCTGCTCGCCGGCGCCCTCGTGGATCTCAGCGTCCGGACGGTCTTCCGGGCGCATGCCCACTCGCTTGCCCGTGAAACCGAGGTAGCCGCCGATCATGCCTGCGAGGCCACCGACCAGGAGAATGCCGAGGGTTCCGACCCACTCGGACCAGTGGGTCAGGAAGCCGTAGGCCACCGCGACAGGGACGAAGAAGAAGGTCCCGGCTCCGAAGATCCATGATTCGATTTTCACTTGGCGTCCTTCTGATCAGCGTTGCCGAGTACCTTTGCTGCCGGCTCGGGGCTCTGTGCAGTGTGGTGCTGGGCGAGTTCCGGATGGTGGAGGTCCAAAGCAGGACGTTCGGAACGAATACGGGGCAACGAGGTGAAGTTGTGCCGCGGCGGCGGGCAGGATGTGGCCCACTCGAGCGAAGCGCCGAAGCCCCAGGGATCGTCCACTTCTACCTTCTTGTTGCTGCGCCACGTGATGTAGACGTTCCAGAAGAACGGCAGGAGCGAGGCGCCAAGCACGAAGGACGAAATGGTGGAGAACTGGTTCATCCAGGTGAAGCCGTCCTGCGGCATGTAGTCCGCGTAGCGGCGGGGCATGCCCTCGACGCCGAGCCAATGCTGGATCAGGAACGTGCCGTGGAAGCCCAGGAAGAGGAGCCAGAAGTGGATCTTGCCGAGGCGTTCGTTGAGCATCTTGCCGGTCCACTTGGGCCACCAGAAGTAGAAGCCTGCGAACATGGCGAACACGACGGTTCCGAAGACGACGTAGTGGAAGTGCGCTACGACGAAGTAGGAGTCCGAGACGTGGAAGTCAAGCGGCGGGGAGGCCAGGATGATGCCGGTCAGGCCACCGAAGAGGAAGGTGACCAGGAAGCCGATGCTCCAGAGCATGGGGGTCTCGAAGGTGATCGAGCCTTGCCACAGTGTTCCGATCCAGTTGAAGAACTTCACGCCGGTGGGTACCGCGATCAGCATCGTCATGAAGGAGAAGAACGGCAGCAGCACCGATCCGGTGACGTACATGTGGTGGGCCCAAACGGTAACCGACAGGGCGGCAATGGCGATGGTCGCGTAGACCAGGCCCTTGTAACCGAAGATCGGTTTGCGGCTGAACACCGGGAAGATCTCGGACACGATGCCGAAGAACGGCAGCGCAATGATGTAAACCTCCGGGTGGCCGAAGAACCAGAACAGGTGCTGCCACAAGACAGCTCCGCCGTTCTCCGGGTCGAAGATGTGGGCGCCGAAGCGGCGGTCGGCACCGAGCGCGAAGAGCGCGGCGGCGAGCGGCGGGAAGGCCATGAGAACCAGGATTGCCGTCACAAGGGTGTTCCAGGTGAAGATCGGCATGCGCCACATCGTCATGCCGGGAGCGCGCATGCAGATGATGGTGGTAATGAAGTTCACGGCACCCAGGATGGTTCCGAAACCGGACAATGCCAGGCCGAAGACCCAAAGGTCTCCGCCCACGCCCGGGGTGAACGTCGTGTCCGACAAAGGCGCGTAGGCGAACCAGCCGAACGAGGCGGCACCTTGCGGGGTGATGAAGCCGGACACCGCGATGGTGGAGCCGAACAGGAAGAACCAGAAAGCCAGCGCGTTCAGTCGCGGGAAGGCGACATCGGGGGCGCCGATCTGAAGCGGCATGATGACGTTTGCGAAGCCTGCGAACAGCGGCGTCGCAAACATCAGCAGCATCACGGTGCCGTGCATCGTGAAGAGCTGGTTGTACTGTTCCTTGGTCTGCAGGATCTGCATGCCGGGCTCGAAGAGCTCGGCACGGATCAGCAGCGCCATGACGCCACCCAGGCAGAAGAACACAAAGGACGCGATCAGGTACATGTACCCGATGGTCTTGTGGTCAGTGGAGGTGATCCAGTTGACGACGATGCGTCCCTTGGACTTCGGTACTACCGGAGCGTCAAGGACTCCGGCGGATTGAGTGTAAGTAGCCACGTCGCTTCCCTTAATTCTTTGCGTTCAGGTTCGGGTTGCGGTCGTACTTCGAATCGAGAAGACCGGTGTTGCCGCTCTGGCGAAGCTGGTCCATGTGAGCCTGGAACTCAGCCTCGGAAACGACCTTCACGCGGAACAGCATCTCTGAGTGGTATTCACCGCAAAGTTCGGCGCACTTGCCGTCATAGGTGCCCTCCTTGGTGGGGGTCAACCTGATGTAGTTGGTCTTGCCCGGGATCATGTCGCGCTTCTGAAGGAAGGCGGGTACCCAGAAAGAGTGAATGACGTCGCGGGAGTTCAATTCAAGGTCAACGGACTTGTTGACCGGCAGGTACAAGGTGGGGAGCTTGTCCTTGTCCACGTTGTTGCCCGTGAGGTGCGCCTGGACGCCGGCCTCGTGAAGGTCTTCGGTGATGACCGGGCCCTTCACGTAGTTGAAGTCCCAAGCCCACTGCTTGCCGCGCACGTCAATCGTGACGTCGGCCGCCTGGGAGCGGTCATCGATTGCACGCTGGTCCTGGTCGGTGAAGTAGAAGAACACCAGCACCATGAACAGCGGAATGGTCAAATAAAAGACCTCCAGAGGGAGGTTGTAGCTAAGCTGCTTCGGGAAACCCGTGGTGCCCTTGCGGCGGCGGTAGGCGATGATGCACCAGACCAGCAGGCCCCAAGTAATAATGCCGACGGCGAGGGCGGCGATCCATGAGTTGACCCAGAGGTCCATGATCCGATCGGTGTTGCTGGTGGTTCCACGTTCCGTGGGCAACCAGCCTTTTTCTACCTCTGGTGAACATCCGGTCAAAACCAACGCGCCGGCTAGTGCCAAGCCAGTGATCGAGGTGATCTTTATGCGTCGGCTGCCGGTTCGGTTCTGCGAACTCACAGACGGCCCTTCCTCTTGTTGCTGCAGCCCGGCCGGCCGGAAGCCCACCGGGCACACTAAAGTTTTACTACCCGATGTAGAGCTTACCGCTACCGAGCGGTTTTCGCCGACATGCTGGCCCAGTGCGTCGGACCGGGTTCAACCCGTTCCTGAACTGGGCCAACAGCCTGCGAATGCCCGGGTTAGTGGAACGAATCGCCGCAGGCGCAAGACCCGCCGGCGTTGGGGTTGTCGATGGTGAAGCCCTGCTTCGAGATCGTGTCCTCGAAGTCGATGCTGGCACCGCTCAAGTAAGGCACGCTCATCTTGTCGACAACCACTTCGACGCCGTCGTAATCGCGGACGGCATCGCCGTCGAGCAGGCGCTCGTCGAAGTAGAGCTGGTAGATCAGGCCCGAGCAGCCGCCCGGCTGAACAGCGACGCGGAGCCGCAAGTCCGTGCGGCCTTCTTGTTCGAGAAGGCTCCGGACTTTACCCGCGGCGACATCGGTCAACTTGACCTCGTGCTCAGGAAGCTCGCCGCCCGCGAGCTGCGCTCCGGTGCTGTTTTCGTTGGTTGCAGTGCTCATTGGCCTACCTTCTTATGAAGCTCTTGGCGGCTGCGCCTTCGCGCGGCCTGCCCTTACCCAAATACGTGCGGGCTATAGCTACATGCTACGTCGAGCCGACGCATAGCTATAACTCCTAACGTAACCGGCCGGACCCTTACGTTGTTCCCGGTCGATGCAGGCGCGGGCTCAGAGGCCTTCCGTGTTCAACCGGGCGAGCATCAGCGCCTCAGCGAGCACAGCGTTGCGGAAATCGCCGATGTGGAGCGATTCGTTGGCGCTGTGGGCCCGTGAGTCGGGGTCCTCGACACCAGTCACCAGGATCTGGACATCCGGATAGGTTTCCGTCAGATCCGCGATGAACGGTATGGATCCACCAATCCCCATTTCAACGGCGGGCACGCCCCATGCTTCACCGAGTGCCCACATAGCGATCCGGGCTGCAGCTGACGTTGTATCGGTGGAGAAGGCGTTGCCCCGCTCCCCCGGCACAAACGTCACCTTCGCACCGAAGGGCGCGTTCGCCTCCAGGTGCCTGCCGACTGCGTCCATGGCGGCATCGGGATCCTGCCCAGGAGCCAGGCGCAGGCTGAACTTTGCCCGCGCGGCGGGGAGCAGCGTGTTGGATGCGACATCGACGGCGGGTGCGTCGATGCCGATGATGGACAACGCGGGCTTGGTCCAGAGCCTCGAAGCGATGCTCCCGTTGCCTGCGAGCCGTACGCCGTCGAGCACTGAGGCGTCAGCGCGGTACTGTTCCTCGTCCACGTCCTCTAGGACGTCATCCTTGGCAACCAGGCCCTCGATGGCCACGTTGCCCTCGTCGTCGTGCAGGGTCGCGATGAGTCGGGACAGAAGGGTCGGCGCATCCAGTACGGGACCACCGAACATGCCGGAGTGCACGGCGTGATCCAGCACCCGCACTTCGAAGGTGCCGTCCACCAAGCCGCGGAGACTCGTTGTCAGCGCGGGTACACCGACTTTCCAGTTGCTTGAATCCGCCACAACAATGACGTTCGCCTCGAGGAGCTCGCGGTGGGTTTCGAGGAAAGTGCGGAACGTCGGCGAGCCCGCTTCTTCTTCGCCCTCGAAGAACAAGGTGACCCCAAGGCCGAAATCGTCTCCCAGCACCTGGGTTACGGCGGCGTAAGACGCCAGGTGGGCCATGATTCCCGCTTTGTCGTCGGCTGCGCCACGGCCATAAAGGCGGCCATCGCGTTCCTCTGCGACGAAGGGCTCGCTGTCCCACAAGGTCACATCGCCCGGCGGCTGCACGTCGTGGTGCGCGTAAAGCAGGATTGTTGCTTTGCCCGGCGCGGCGACGCGGCGCGCAACTATGGCAGGTCCACCGGGATTCCCGTCGGCCTTGTCGCAGCGCAGGATCTGGACGTCCTGGAAGCCCGACTCGCGGACCAACGCAGCAACAGCCTCGGCACTCCGCTCCAGCTCCGCCGGGTCAAAGCTGGGCCAGGCGATCCCAGGGATAGCGACCAGGGCTTTCAAACGGGTCATGGTCTCGTCGAAGGAAGCATCGATCGAGGACTTGAGCGCATCAACATTGATTGTGCCGGAGCCGCTGGAAAAGGTCTGCGGGATCTCCGCATTCATTGAAGTCATGGCGAAAAGACTACCTCCGCGAGTGGTGCCGGGGAACCGGACCGGGCGGCGTGGCGGGCCCATTCGGGGGGCGGCACGTCACGGCGACTTTGGCGCGGTTCCTGCGGGGTATTCTGTAGTGGTGTTTGGACGTAAAAAGGATGAGCCGAGCGCTCAAGACCAAGTAGACCAGCTTGCCGCCGACGCTGCCGTGAAAGGCGTTGGCAAGGGCGCTCCCACGCCCAAGCGCAAGGAACAGGAAGCGGCCCGTAAGCGCCCCCTCGTCCCGACGGACCGCAAGGCTTCGAAGGAAGCCGAGCGCATTGCCGTGCAGGATCAGCGCCAGAAAATGCGCCAGGCCCTGGACACCGGGGACGAAAAGTACCTGCCGCTGCGGGACAAGGGACCCCAGAAGCGTTTTGCGCGCGACTATGTCGACGCCCGTTTCAGCCTGGGTGAGTACCTGATGTTCGGTGCCCTGCTTTTCGTGGTCATCTCCTTCATCATTCCTTCAGGAAGCGACGCCCTGAGCTATATCCTGATCGGCTTCTGGGTCATGTTCCTCGCGGTGTTCGCGGATGTGTTCATCCTTTCCCGCAAGTTGCGCAAGGGCTTGACGCAGAAGTTCGGCGACATCGAGCGGGGCACCGTCTGGTACGGCAGCATGCGTTCCCTGCAATTCCGTCGCTTGCGCCTGCCGAAGCCGCAGGTACAGCGAGGCCAGTACCCCGCTTAAGGCCCCCGATCCCCGAGGACAAGCGTCCGACGAAGCAGAAGGACCCTGGAACAGTTGTTCCAGGGTCCTTCTGCTTGACCGCACTTGGCTGTTCAGGAATGGTCCAGGTGTCTGGTTATCGGTTCCCTGCCTGGCGGCGACGCTTAACTGCGCCGTTTGGCCAAGGCCCTGTTGATGCCGGCGGCCCAGAATGGACCTTCGTAAAGGAATGCCGTGTAACCCTGCACGAGAGTTGCTCCGGCGTCGAGCCGCTCCTGGACGTCGGCCGCGGACTGCACTCCGCCGACCGCGATGAGCACAAGGCCCTCCCCCACCGCGGCCTTCAGCCGGCGCAGAACCTCAAGCGAACGCGCCTTGAGCGGCGCACCGGAGAGTCCGCCGGCACCGCACGCATCCACTTTGCCCGGGTCGGTTACCAGGCCTTCCCGGCCGATGGTGGTGTTTGTGGCAATGATCCCGTCAAGCTTGAGGTCCAAGGCGAGGCGGGCGACGTCGTCAATGTCTTCGTCACTCAGGTCCGGTGCGATCTTGACGAGTAGCGGCACGTGGCGGCCGGCCGATTCGTCTGCGGCGTCGCCGACGGCGCGAAGGAGCGGGCGAAGCGTTTCGACGTTCTGGAGCAGGCGCAGTCCCGGAGTGTTGGGCGAGCTGACATTGACTACGAGGTAGTCGGCGGCGGGTGCCAGGCTGCGGGCACTGACCAGATAGTCCTCGACTGCGTCGTCGAGCTCGACAACCTTGGTCTTGCCGATATTGACTCCGATCACGGGACGAACCCCTGAATGGGTCCGCTGCAATGCCGCCCGAGCGGCCTTGAGCCGCGGGGCCACGGCCGCCGCGCCGTCGTTGTTGAAGCCCATGCGGTTGATGACGGCCTTGTCCTCGATCAAACGGAAAAGCCGTGGCTTCTCATTGCCGGGCTGCGCCTGGCCGGTGATTGTTCCCACTTCGACGTGGCCGAACCCCAGTTCAGCGAGGGCCTCGATTCCGTGGCCTTCTTTGTCGAAGCCGGCCGCAAGGCCAAAGGGCGACGGGAACGTCAGCCCGAAAGCCTCCGTGCGCAATGAGGGGTGCGGGGCCGTCATTTTGGCCAAAACGCGTCCTGCGCCTGAGCGGTGTGCGAAGCGGATCGCCTGGAAGCCGATCTTGTGGGCTCTTTCGGCATCCATCCAGGAGAAGGCCAGCTTGAAGAATGTGGGGTAAACGCGCATGCTCCTAGTTTTCCGGTTTACGGGTCGCGCACCAAACCAAGCGGGTTACCGGGCGGTAGCATGTACGAATGCCGAGCAATCCACGTGATGGAGTTCACTCCCAGGCAATCATCGAAGCCGATGTCATCGTTATTGGCGCAGGATTGTCGGGACTGGTCGCCGCTGCCCAAGCCTACGCCGACGGCAAACGGGTTGCCGTCCTGGACCAGGAACCGTCCGCGTCCGTCGGCGGCCAGGCTCACTGGTCCTTCGGTGGCTTGTTCCTGGTCAACTCTCCCGAGCAGCGGAGGCTGGGCGTCAAGGACAGTGCCGAACTCGCCTTGGGCGACTGGCTGGCGTCCGCGGCCTTTGACCGGCCGGAGGACTCGTGGGCCAGGTTGTGGGCGGAGGCCTACGTGGATTTTGCCGCCGGCGAGAAACGCCGCTGGCTGAGATCGCTCGGCGTGCGGCTCTTTCCGTTGGTGCAGTGGGCTGAGCGCGGCGGCTACGGTCCCCAAGGCCACGGCAACACGGTCCCGCGGTTCCACGTCACCTGGGGCACGGGACCCGGCGTCGTGCAGCCTTTCCTGGCAAAAGTGAACGAAGGCGTGGCCCGCGGAAGGATATCCCTCCACTTCCGGCATCGCGCCACGGAAATGACGACGACGGCGGGCGGCGTCACCGGGGTCGGCGGCGAGATCCTTGGGGCGTCCGGCGCCGGACGCGGCGAAGCATCGTCCCGGACCGTCGTCGGGCGCTTTGAGGCGACCGCCGGAGCCATCATCGTGACGACCGGCGGCATCGGCGGGAACCACACTTTAGTGCGGAGGCAATGGCCCGACGGCGGTGCGCCGGAACATATGCTGAGCGGTGTACCCGCCTCCGTTGACGGCGCGTTTCTGGCCGCCGCCGCAGCCGCAGGCGGCAGGCTCATCAATGGCGACCGCATGTGGCACTACCCCGAAGGTATCCACAACCACTCCCCAGTGTGGCCTTCGCACGGTATCCGCATACTCCCCGGTCCGTCGGCGCTGTGGATTGACGCGACGGGCCGGCAGTTGCCCGCCCCGCTGTTTCCAGGCTTCGATTCACTGGGCGCCCTCCGGCACATCCTTGCGGGCGGACACGGACATTCATGGTTCGTGTGCAACCGCACCATCGCGCTGAAGGAGTTCGCCCTGTCAGGCTCCGAACAGAACCCGGACCTGACTGACAAGGACATCAGGCTCCTTGTTTCCAGGCTCAACCCAGGCAGCGATTCACCATTGCGCCTCTTCCTGGACCGTGGCGTGGACTTCCTGCACGCCGCGACGGCCACCGAGCTCGCCGCGAAAATGAACGCGCTCACGGGTTCAGCGCTGATAGATCCCGCCCAGCTCGATTCAGTCATCCACGATCGGGACGTGCAAGTGGCAAGCGGACTGGGCAAGGACCCGCAGCTCGCTGCGATCCGCGCGGCGCGGCGTTTCGCCACCGACAAGATCATGCGAGTGGCGCCTCCGCACCGGCTCACCGACCCGGAGCACGGCCCGCTCCTGGCTGTCCGGCTCTCCGTCCTGACCCGTAAGAGCCTCGGCGGACTTCAAACGGACCTCCGTTCGCGCGTGCTTGACGATTCCGGAGTTCCTGTCCCCGGCATGTATGCGGCGGGTGAGGGCGCCGGTTTCGGCGGAGGAGGAATCCATGGCTACCGGGCATTGGAAGGGACGTTCCTTGGCGGCTGCCTGTTCTCCGGACGTGCAGCCGGGCGCGATGCCGCGGCGAGTGTCTAAGCTGTTCCCATGGAGTGGCAGACCGATATCCTCGGTGCGGACTTCGAGAGTTGCGCCTTCGAGGCGGCCGGACCTGATGGCGTCGTCCGGCGCGCAACGCTGGTCCGGCATGTCCCGCGCCAGGGCGCGGACAGCCCGGGTGGCTTTCCCCCGTCCGCCAACCGTTCGGTCCTGTTCCTGCACGGATGGAGCGACTACTTTTTCAACGTCGCCTTGGCGGAGTTCTGGACGGGACAAGGCTTCCATTTCTACGCGTTGGACATGCACAACCATGGCCGCAGCCTGCAAGCGGACAGGCCTGGCGGTTACGTTGAGCACCTGAACGATTACGACGCCGAAATCAGCAAAGCCATCGATATGATCCGCTCTTCGGATGGGCATGGGCAGGAGCCCGGCTCGTTGACCCTGATGGGGCATTCCACCGGAGGCCTCGTGGCCGCTTTGTGGGTCAGCAGCCACCCCGGCTCCGTCCAGTACCTCGTCCTCAATAGCCCGTGGCTTGAAATGCACGGAAGTTCCGTGGTTCGCCGCGCCGCCCAGACCATGGTGAAGCCGCTGGCACGCTTCCGGCCCACGACCATCCTGCGCTTGCCCGAACGCGGCTTCTATTACCGCAGCATCAGCAGCTCGGCCGAAGGCGAGTGGCTCCTCGACGATAAATACCGCCCGCCTTTGGCTTTCCCCATGCGCGCCGGTTGGCTCAGCGCGGTCCTCAGCGGCCACACGAGGGTAGCCCGGGGGCTGAGAATAGACATCCCGATCCTGGTCTTGATTTCCGGAGCGAGCGCCAACGGCATGGTCTGGCAGGAGTCCATGCGGCATTCGGACGCCGTGCTGGACGTCAACACCATGGCCGTCCGAGCCATGACCCTTGGCCGGACCGTCACCCTGGAACGGGTGGACGGCGGCCTCCATGATGTCTTCCTGTCGGCCGGCCCGGTGCGCGCCGATGCCTACGACAGGCTAGCGCGTTGGATTCACGGGTACATCACCAACGAGCCGCGGACGGAACCTCCGGCAGGCTACGAACTTGGACAAGCGGGGGAAACGCCATGACCACTGAACTGGGGGTGCCGGTCTGGCAACATGACTTCCTGGGCGGTGGTTTCGAGGCCTTGGAGCTGGAACTTCCACCGGACGAGGAGGGTCCGGTCTGCGCCACCCTCGTCCGGCACGTCCGCCCGCTCGCCACGCAGACGGCGCCGCACGGACTCTTGGATGCCTTGACGGCATTCACTCGACGACGGCGCCGGCGCGACGTGCCCGTCACCCACGGGCCGCCGAGGGTGGTGCTGTACCTCCACGGCTGGGCAGACTACTTCATGCAGACAGAACTGGCCGAGTTCCTCGGCGCCTCGGGTTTCCATTTCTATGCCCTTGACCTGCGCAAGTTCGGGCGGAGCCTGCGGCCGGGCCAGACTCCCGGCTACACCACCGATCTCTCGGTCTATGACGAAGACCTTGACGCCGCCCTTCGTGCCATCCAGCAGGATGTTGCCGAACTGACGGGTAGCGCGGAGGTACCCACCGTCCACCTCCTGGCCCACTCTCTGGGCGGACTGATCGCGGCGCTGTGGGCTGACCGGAATCCTGGCCGTATTGCCACCCTGACGTTGAATTCGCCGTGGCTGGAACTCCAGGGCAGCAGCCTGATCCGCAGCATGGCGATGCGTCTGGTGGAACCGTTTGCGCGTACCGATCCCAAACGGCCCTTCCGTTTCCCTGAGATGCCGGCCTACTGGGAAAGCGTCAGCAATCTGGCCCACGGCGAATGGACCCTGGATCCGGAATGGAGGCCCCGGGCTTCGTTCCCGATCCGTGCAGGGTGGACAAAGGCAGTCCTGGCCGGGCACGCCGCCGTCGAACGCAAACTCAATATCGACGCTCCGGTGCTCGTGCTGCTTTCCGGCCGGACTCGGATCCAGGCCGAGTGGACCGCGGAGCTCATGCGCGTCGACGCCGTGATCGACGTCGAGCAGACTGCCCGCCGGGCGCTGGGCCTCGGGCGCCGGACGGCGGTTTTCCGCTATCCAGGTGCCCTTCACGATGTTTTCCTGTCACGGCGTACCGTCCGGCAGCAGGCCTACCGGGACGTGGCCATCTGGTTGGCATCCTATCCGGACTGAGCGGTTTCACGGCGCGCTCGTGTTAACACGGTGCGCTCGCGCTAAGTCGGTGCCGCGTTCAGCGGGGTGCCGCAGCGTCGACCGCGCCTCCGTAGCGGCGGTCCCTTTTGGCATAGATCTCGACGGCGTCCCACAAAGTCCTGCGGTCGACGTCGGGCCACAGGGTATCCATGAAGACGAATTCCGCATAGGCGGATTGCCACAAGAGGAAGTTCGAGAGGCGCTGCTCGCCGGAGCTTCGCAGGAACAGGTCCACATCCGGAAGATCCGGCTCATCGAGGTATTTCTGGATGGTCTTCTCGGTGACGGAGCCGGGCTTGAGGCGGCCATCAGCGACATCCTGGGCAATCGCGGCTACGGCGTCGGCGATTTCAGCGCGGCCGCCGTAGTTCACACACATGGTCAGGGTGCACGTGTCGTTGCCGCGCGTGTACTCCTCGGCTTCTTCCAGCTCCTTGATGACCGAGCCCCAGAGCCTGGGCCGCCGTCCCGCCCAGCGGATCCGCACGCCCCATTCATCAAGCTGATTGCGCTGCCGACGTAGCACATCCTTGTTAAATCCCATGAGGAAGCGCACCTCTTCGGGAGAACGGCGCCAGTTTTCGGTGGAGAAAGCGTAGACGCTGACGTACTTGATGCCCAGTTCGATCGCGCCCGCCATCACATCCAGCAGGGCCGGCTCCCCGGCTTTGTGACCCTCAATGCGCGGGAGTCCACGTTGGTTCGCCCAGCGGCCGTTGCCGTCCATGACAATGGCCACGTGCCGCGGTATCAGTTCTGCAGGTATGGCCGGCGGCCTGGCGCCCGAAGGGTGGTGGTAGGGGGCCCTCACCGGGGTGGTCCGCGCCGTTGCCGTCTTCTTTTTTCCCAGTGCCACTTTCAGCTTCGCTCCACATGTTTGAGGGACTTCAATGCTCGTTCAAGGTGCCATTGGAGGTAACTCGCCACCAATCCGGCGGCCTCGCGGCGATGCAAGGATTCGGACACATCCGCCGTAGCCCAGTCCCCCGTCAGCAGCGCACCCAGCAAGACGACGGTCTCGGGAGCGGGTGCCGGCGAGCCTGGCGGCCGGCAATCGTTGCAGATCATTCCGCCCAAGGGAGCGGAGAAGGCTGTGTGCGGACCCCTCGCCCCGCAGCGGGCGCAATCCGTGAAACTGGGCGCCCAGCCGCCGGTCGCCAAAGCGCGGAGCAAGTAGGAGTCCAGAATGAGCTCCGGCGGGTGGTCGGAACGGCTCAACGCGGCAAGTGCCCCGACAAGCAGGTTGTACTGGGCGGTTCCCGAATCGGCGTCGGCGTCGGTCAGCTTTTCTGCCGTTTCCGTCATGGCGGCGGCAACGGTGTACCGGGAGTAGTCGGCAGCGATCGAGCTCCCATAGGCGCCCTTCGCGACAGCCTGGGTGACGATGTCAAGAGTGCGGCCGGAAACGAGTTGCAGGTCGGCAACCATGAACGGCTCCAGCCGGGCACCGAACCGACTGCTGGTCCGCCGTACGCCCTTGGCAACTGCCCTTACTTGTCCGTGGTGCTTTGTCAGCAAAGTGATGATGCGGTCCGCTTCGCCCAACTTGTGGGTGCGCAGCACTACGGCATCGTCCCGATAGGACCGCGCTGCAAACGACGAAGGATTGGCCACAGTTAATCTTCGCACCACACCGGACCTTCTCGGGGCCGGCGAAGCCGTGCGGCGCCGTGTTGACGACGCCGCACGGCAAATGGCTATGCCCGGACGGCCCTGATGGCCCGGTTGACGGCAGAGATGACTGCCTTGAGTGCCGCGGTGCTCGTGTTGGGATCGATACCGACTCCCCAGAGGACCCGCTCGCCCACGGCGCATTCAACGTATGCTGCGGCAGTGGCGCTGCCACCTTCGGAAAGGGCATGTTCGGAGTAGTCCAGGACGCGGACGTCCACGCCGTCTTGACGCAGGATGTCCAGCATGGCCGCGATCGGGCCGTTGCCCGTGCCGGTCCGCTGGACCACCGTGCCGTCAATGCGCAGGGCCGCATGCAGGGTCAATTCGCCGGACTCATCGGTCTCGGTGCGGATGGAACCCAGCGAGTAGCGTCCCCACTGGCCATCGGCCGTGCTGGCCGGCAGGTACTCGTCCTGGAACATGGCCCACAACTGGGCACCGCTGACCTCGCCGCCCACAGTGTCGGTGCGGTGCTGGATGACGCCGGAGAATTCGATTTGTGCGCGACGCGGCAGGTCGAGGCTGTGCTCGTTCTTGAGCAGGTACGCCACCCCGCCCTTGCCGGACTGCGAGTTGACGCGGATGACGGCCTCGTAGCTACGGCCCAGGTCCTTGGGATCGATCGGCAGGTACGGAACCTGCCAGGTGAAGTCATCCACGGCCTTGCCAGCGGCGGCGGCGTCCTTCTCGAGGGCTTCGAAGCCCTTCTTGATGGCGTCCTGGTGCGAACCGGAGAATGCCGTGAACACCAGGTCGCCACCGTACGGGGAACGCTCGGGAACGGGCAACTGGTTGCAGTACTCGACCGTCCGGCGGACTTCGTCAATGTCCGAGAAATCGATCATCGGATCCACGCCTTGGACGAACATGTTCAGGCCTAGGGTGACCAGGTCCACGTTGCCGGTACGCTCGCCGTTGCCGAACAAGCAGCCTTCGATGCGGTCGGCGCCGGCCAGGTAGCCCAACTCAGCGGCGGCAACACCCGTGCCGCGATCGTTGTGCGGGTGGAGGGAGATGATGATGCCTTCACGCGGGTGCAGATTCCGGTGCATCCATTCGATGGAGTCGGCGTAGACATTGGGCGTGGCCATTTCCACGGTGGCGGGCAGGTTGATGATGACCTGCTTGTCCGCGGACGCTTCGAAAACGTCGGCGATCGCGTTGCAAACACGTGCTGCGTACTCGAGCTCGGTTCCGGTGAAGGACTCCGGCGAGTACTCGTACGTGATGTGTGTGTCCGTGAGGGTTTCCTCGTATTTCTTGCACAAGCGGGCACCCTGGAGGGCGATGTCCAGGATCCCGTCCTCGTCCTGGTTGAACACGACGCGCCGTTGCAGGACCGACGTGGAGTTGTACAGGTGGACGATGGCCTGCTTGGCGCCGACGAGGGATTCGTAGGTGCGTTCGATCAGGTGCTCGCGCGCCTGGGTCAGGACCTGGATGGAAACGTCATCCGGGATGTGGCCGCCTTCGATGAGCTGCCGCACGAAGTCGAAGTCTGTCTGCGAAGCGGACGGGAAGCCGACTTCGATTTCCTTGTAGCCCATCTTGACCAGCAGTTGGAACATTTTCAGCTTGCGGGCCGGGCTCATGGGGTCGATCAGTGCCTGGTTGCCGTCACGGAGGTCCACTGCGCACCAGCGGGGAGCCTTGGTGATGACCTTGTCCGGCCAGGTGCGGTCCGGCAGCTCGACATTGATCTGTTCCTGGAAAGGCAGGTACCGATGAATGGGCATTCCGGAGGGCTTTTGTGCGTTGCGCATGACTTGGGGCCTTTTCTCTTAATCTTTGATGGAAGATTGGCCGGGCATAGCTAACTCCGCAGCGAGGGTTGGCCTAGCGAATGATCGCCTACGAGGCCCCGCCGCGGCAGCTAAGGAGAAGCATTCCTGCACGCACCATTTCACAGTAACACGGGTGCGTATGATGACAATGCAATACCAGAAGCAACGTCCACTATGCAGACGCGTGAACGGTAGTGAGCCGGTTCCGCTCGTCGTCCGAAGGAGTTCTTGTGCCACAGTCGGGGATCACACTGTCCAACATCGATGAAAGCGTCAGGCCGCAGGACGACCTTTACCAGCACGTCAACGGGGCGTGGCTGAAGTCGACGGTCATCCCGGACGACCGACCGCTCGAGGGAACCTTCACCGCGCTCCGCGACGGCGCGGAACTAGCAGTCAAAGCGATCATCGAGGAAGCTGCAGCAAAGGGCGAAGACGCCAGCGGCATCGAGCGCAAAGTAGGCGGGCTCTACAACAGCTTCATGGATGAGGAAGCCACCGAGGCCAAGGGCATGGAGCCTATCCGCGCCCGGCTCGCGGAGGTCTTTGCCACGGCGTCGCCAGCCGAAGTGGTGGCCCTGACGGGGCGCCTGTTCCGCTCGGATGTTTCCGGCCTCTTCTCGATCTATCCCGCTCCCGACGCCGGGAACCCGGACCGGATCCTGTTGTACATCGGTCAGGGCGGCCTGGGCCTTCCCGACGAATCGTATTACCGGGACGAGAAGTTCGAAGGCATCGTCAGCGCCTATGCGAAATACGTCGCCAAACTCTTCGGCCTGGCGGGCATTCCCGACGCCGACACTGCCGCGGCGCGCGTCGTCGCCCTTGAGAAGGCCCTTGCTTCGCACCACTGGGACAACGTCACCCTGCGCGATCCGCAGAAGACCTACAACCTCAAGACCGCGGAAGAGGGCCGCGAACTGTTTCCACACCTTGACGCATGGTTCGATTCGGCCCGCATTGAAGCGGACAAGTACACCGAGCTGGTGGTCAGCACCCCGGACTTCTTCGCCGGTGCGTCCGCCCTTGTCGAGTCCGAGTCCCTTGCCACGTGGCAGGAGTGGCTGGCCCTGCGCGTGCTCAATGCCGCCGCCCCTTATCTTTCGTCGGCGTTCGTGGACGCAAACTTCGATTTCTACGGCACCACCCTGAGCGGCACTCCACAGAACAAGGACCGGTGGAAGCGGGGCGTCGCCGTCGTCGAAGCCGCCCTTGGGGAGGCGGTAGGCCAGATCTACGTGGAACGCCACTTCCCCGAAGGCTACAAGGCCAGGATGCAGACGCTGGTTGCCAAGCTGATCGAGGCCTACCGCGAGAGCATCACGGCCCTCGACTGGATGGGCGAAGACACCAAGGCGGAAGCGCTGAAAAAACTTGAGGCCTTCCGGCCCAAGATCGGTTTTCCGGACAAGTGGATCGACTATTCCGCCGTCGAGATTGACCCGAGCGACCTTTTGGGCAACGTCGAGCGGGCACACAACGCCGACGTCGACCGTCACCTCGATGAGGTCGGCAAGCCGGTCGATCTCGACAAGTGGCTCATGACCCCGCAGACCGTCAACGCGTACTACCACCCGATGCTGAATGAGATTGTCTTCCCCGCCGCGATCCTGCAGCCACCCTTCTTCACGGCGGAAGCTGACGACGCGGTCAACTATGGAGGCATCGGCGCCATCATCGGTCATGAAATCGGCCACGGCTTCGACGACCAGGGCTCCCAGTTCGATGGAAGCGGAGCGCTGCGGAATTGGTGGAGCGAGGAGGACCGAAAGGCCTTCGAAGGACTGGCGGCAAAGCTCGTAGCCCAATTCGACGCCCTTGCCCCCTACGCCGCCCCTGAGCACAAGGTCAACGGGAAGCTCACGCTCGGCGAAAACATCGGCGATCTCGGCGGCCTGACCATTGCCTACAAGGCCTACCTCTTGAGCCTTGACGGTGCTGAGCCGCCGGTCCTTGAAGGCCTCACCGGACAGCAGCGCTTCTTCATGTCCTGGGCTGCCGGCTGGCGCCAAGTCATCCGTCCCGAGGAGGCCATCCGGCGCGTCGCTACGGACCCGCACTCCCCCAACGAGTTCCGAACGAATGCCATCGCCAAGAACCTGGATTCGTTCCATGAGGCGTTCGCGGTGGAAGCCGGGGATGGAATGTGGCTGTCGCCTGAGGACCGCGTCAGCATCTGGTAGGCAGCAGCAGCTACCTCGCGACGAGTGCCGGGTTGACCGCCTGGCATTTCACGTCGCCTGCGGTCTGCTTGACGACGTCGGCCGGAACGGAGGCAACTCCGTACTTGGTTCCCGAATCGAAGTCACTGCCGATATAGACCTGGACTCCCACGATGCCGTTGGATGGTTCGACTTGCGAGGCCGGGATCCCCAGGAGATTCGCGACATCCGGCGCAACGTCGGCATAGCCTGCCCCGTAATACACAACGGTCTTGGGAACGGCAGCCGCGAGGAAGTGTGCGGCTTTCGTGAATCCGCCGCCAACCAGGGCGGCTGCGATCTCCTGGCCGCGGGATGCGATGCCTGTTCCGTCGGCAACGGTCACTGTCTGAAGGGCCTTGTCATAGGCGGGAACAGGCGGAGCGCTCGGCGCTGGCGCCGCGCTGCCGGACGGTGCCCCCGAGGCCGCAGGCGAGGGACTGGCCGAGGGAGCGGCCGTAGCCCCCGGGGTGGTCAGGTCGAGGTTCGCGCGCATGGCTGCGAACAGCTGGGTGGCCTGCGGTTGAACCAATTCGAGCCTGTTGGGATCGACGGCGGCGGGCTGGGTGGGAACCGACACGAACGCGACCTTGGACAAGTCAACGTCCTTGAGGCGGCTCCCGATGGTCAGGAGCGACTGGACGGACGCCAGGCCTTCGTCCACGGTCAGGTTCTTTGTCACGGCATCGGCAATGGACAGCAGGCTCTGCGGATTGCCCAGCGTGCCATCAGACTTGATCTTCCGGGTCAGCGAGGAGAGGAAACCCTGCTGCGCCTGGATACGGCCGAGGTCGCTTCCATCGCCAAAACCGTGGCGGGTACGGAGGAAGGCCAGGGCTTGTTCCCCTTGGACGCTCGATGTTCCCTTGGGGAGCCGGAGTCCGGAATCGGGGTCGTAGACGGCGTCGCTCACGCACACGTTGACTCCGCCTACGGCGTTGGACAGCTCCTTGACTGCGTTGAAGTCAGCCATCATGAAGTGGTCGATTTGCAGTCCCGTGAGCTTGTTGACTGTGTCCACGGCGCAACCGATCCCGGCTTCTGCCATGGCCGAGTTGATCATGACGTTCGAGTGGGGTTGATACACGGTATTGGTCTTGGGATCAGTGCATGACGGGACATTCACCAGGAGGTCACGGGGAAAGCTCGTGAGGCTCACTCTCTTGTTGTCCGCTGAAATGTCCAGCAGCATCATGACGTCTGACTGGCCGTAACCGGTGGAATCCTGCGTTGAACCGTATTGCGAGTTCTTGCCGTCCCTCGTGTCGGACCCGAGGATGAGGATCTGCAGGCGGTCCGTTGCATCGTTGGCCGCGGCTTCGGTTCTCGTGGCGCCCGCCGACAACGGTGCTTTGCTGATGTTCGATTGCAAGCGGATGACCCAGTAGGCGGCGAAAGCGATACCGGCAACCAACAGCACTGACACCGTCACGGCAGTGACCTTGAGCCAGAGCGGGAGGCCCTTCGGAGCATTCATGTGGCGGGGGGTGCCGGGAGCTTCCCCGTGGCGTGCAGCGCCGCGGGCACCAAGGGTGCCGGGCTCTTGTACGCGTGCATCGCGACGTCGCACGACTCGCTCAACCTTTCCTCGGAAAATGGGATTCGGACCATTTTACGGGCCCAAACTGGGAAATTCCCCAGCGGTTAGAACCCCAGCTTCACGAGTTGCTTCGGGTCGCGCTGCCAGTCCTTGGCCACTTTCACGTGCAGGTCGAGGTAGATCTTGGTTCCCAGGAGGGCCTCAATGCCCTTGCGGGCGTTCGTTCCGACTTCGCGCAGCCGGCTTCCGGCCTTGCCGATGATGATGGCCTTCTGGGACGGGCGCTCAACGTACAAATTGACCCGCACGTCGAGGAGCGGGTTGTCTTCGGAGCGGCCCTCGCGGGGCAGGATTTCCTCCACCACCACGGCCAGGGAGTGCGGAAGCTCGTCGCGGACGCCTTCCAGTGCTGCTTCCCGGATAAGTTCGGCGACCATGACGGCCTCCGGTTCATCGGTGAGTTCACCGTCCGGGTAGAGCGGCGGAGAAGGCGGCATGTGGCCGATGAGGACGTCGGCGACCGTATTGACCTGGAAACCGTCGGTCGCTGAAACCGGAACGATATCGGCCCAGCCTTGCTCGCCGAGGACTTCGCGGCCCAACGCGGCTACAGCCAGGAGTTGCTCGGTCAGGGCCTGGCGGTCAACAAGGTCGGTCTTGGTGACCAGGGCGATGATGGGCTTGCGTCCCACCGCGGCGAGCTGGGCTGCGATGTACTTGTCGCCCGGTCCGATCTTCTCGTTGGCGGGCAAGCAAAAGCCAATGGCGTCCACTTCGGAGAGGGTGTCCGCGACGAGATCGTTGAGCCTCTTGCCAAGGAGGGTGCGCGGGCGGTGGAGGCCCGGAGTGTCGACGAGGATCAGCTGCGCGTCGTCCCGATGGACAATGCCGCGGATCGTGTGCCTGGTGGTCTGCGGTTTTGCCGAGGTGATGGCCACCTTCTGGCCGACCAAAGCGTTGGTGAGGGTGGACTTGCCGGCGTTGGGACGCCCCACAAGAACCGAGAATCCTGCGTGGAAGCCGCCGAAGTCCTGATCGGCGTCGAACTTCTTATTGTGCTTGCTCACGTGGAACTCCCTGTTGCGTTGTGTCGGCCTCGTCGAGAAGGTCTTCAAGGTCAGTGTCTTCTTTTGGAATGGCTGCCGCAATGATATGGCTGACCCGGTTTCGCCGGCCTTCCAGCCTATCGGCTTTCAAGGAGATCCCATCCACGTGCACCGCGCTGCCGACGATGGGCACCTTGCCCAGGGTCTTGGCCAGGAGGCCGCCTACGGTGTCCACTTCGTCGTCGTCGAGGTCAATGTGGAAAAGTTCGCCGAGGTCGTCGATGCTCATCCGCGAACTGACGCGGTACGTGCCGTCACCAAGGTCAGTGACCTCGGCATCGTTCGAATCGTACTCATCGACGATCTCCCCGACGATTTCCTCAATCAGGTCCTCCAGCGTCACCAGTCCGGCCGTGCCGCCGTATTCGTCAATGACGACGGCGACGTGCGTGGACTCTTGCTGAAGCTCGCTCAGGAGGTCGCTGACAGGCTTCGATTCGGGAACGAAGCGTGCCTCGCGGGCTATGGCGTCAACGTCTTGGCGTACTGATGGTTGTTCGGGGCGGTGCAATGCGGCAGCGACGTCCTTCAAATAGAGAATGCCGCGGATCTGGTCCGCGTTCTCGCCGATGACGGGGATCCTTGAGTACCCGGAACGGAGGAACAAGGCCATGGCCTGCTCCAGGCTGGATCCGGACTCGATGCTCACAATGTCCGTTCGAGGAACCATCACCGAGCGCACCAAGGTGTCGCCGAAGTCGAAGACCGATTGGATCAGTTCGGCCTCGCTGTCCTCGATCATGTCGGATTCCGTGGCCCTGTCCACGAGTTCACGGAATTCTTCCTCGCTGAAGAATGCTTCGTCGCCGCTGGGCGCGCCGGGCGCTACCGTACTGCCGATCGCCACGAGCCAACCAGGGATGGGACCCAGGATCCAGCACAGGAACCTGATGAGTGGTGCCGAGTAGCGAACCACCCCGCCCGAGTGGGCGCGTCCGAGTTGACGGGGCGAGACGCCCACCAGAACGAATCCAATGACGGCCATGATGCCTGTAGCCGCCAATCCGGCAAGCCAAACGTTCTCTAGGAGGCTGTGCATGACGACGGCGACGGCCACTGCTGCCGCCATCTCGAACCAGACACGCCAGAACCGCAGTGCGCGAATGTGCGCAACGGGCTGGGCGAGGATACTGCGAAGCGAATTTCCCCTGCTCTTGACGATGGCTTGCTCCGCGTCGTGCCGCGGCAGGAAGGTGAAGGCAGCTTCAGCCGCGGTCAGCAGGGCGACGAAACTGAGGAATACCAACGCCATCCCGACCAGGATGAGCGAGGTCACAGCATGGTCTCCATGGGGGCGTCCTTGCCGAGGAACGCGGACAGCAGCTCACGCTGCAGGCCGAACATCTCTTCCTTTTCCTCCGGCTCCGCGTGGTCGAAACCGAGGAGGTGAAGGATTCCGTGCGTGCAGAGCAGGAGCATTTCATCCTGCGTTGAATGACCGGCGTTGCGCGCTTGAACCTCGGCTACCTGCGGGCAGATGGCGATGTCGCCCAGCATGCCCTGTGGAGCCGGCTTGCCGGGAGTACCTGGAGTCAGCTCATCCATCGGAACAGACAGGACGTCCGTGGCGCCGGGTTCGTCCATGAGCTCGATGTGGAGCTTTTCCATGGCGGGCTCATCCACCAGGAGGATGGAAAGTTCGGCCTGCGGGTGAATGTAGAGCCGCTCGAAGATGAAGCGCGAAAGCGTCACCAATTGTGCCTCGTCCACCTGGACGCCGGACTCGTTGTTGACCTCGATGCTCATCGGTGTTCTCCCCGTTTGTCATGGATGGGCGTGTGCTGGGCACGCACCCGGTGCTTTTCGTCCCACTTGCTGTAGGCGGACACAATGTCAGCGACGAGCCGGTGCCTGACGACGTCGGAAGCGTCCAGCATCGTGAAGTTCACGCCGTCGATCCCGCTGAGGATCTCCTGGACGATGCGCAGCCCGGAAGTGGCGCCGAAGGGCAAATCCACCTGGGTGATATCCCCCGTGACAACCATCTTGGATCCGAAGCCCAAACGGGTCAGGAACATCTTCATCTGTTCCGCCGTGGTGTTTTGCGCCTCATCGAGGATGATGAACGCGTCGTTGAGCGTGCGGCCGCGCATGTACGCAAGCGGTGCTACCTCAATGGTCCCGGCAGCCATGAGCCGCGGAATCGATTCCGGATCCATCATGTCGTGCAAAGCATCGTACAAAGGACGCAGGTAGGGGTCGATCTTGTCGCTCAACGTTCCCGGCAGGAACCCGAGGCGCTCACCTGCCTCGACGGCGGGCCTCGTGAGGATGATGCGGCTGACTTCCTTGAGCTGCAGTGCCTGGACGGCTTTGGCCATCGCCAGGTACGTCTTGCCGGTGCCCGCAGGGCCGATCCCGAAGATGACGGTGTTGTCGTCAATGGCATCGACATAGTTCTTCTGGTTGAGCGTCTTGGGCCGAATGGTGCGCCCGCGGCTCGAAAGGATGTTGTGGGTCAGGATTTCCACGGGGTTTTGCAGCGATTGGCTCCGCAACAAGGAAACAAGCTGCTGGAGCACGTCAGGGGTGATGACTGTCCCCTTGCCGACCAGGCCACGGACTTCCTCCAGAAGCCGCATGATCCTGGGAACGTCGCTTGACGGTCCGCTGAAGGAGAGCTCGTTGCCGCGCACGTGGAAGTCGACGCCGGGGAACTGGGCTTCGATGTAGCGCAAGGCCTCGTCATGGCTGCCAAGGGTCTGAACCATCTGATCCGAGTTGTCGAAGATGACAACTTCCGTCCGGGCGCCCGGGACAGAGTGGGGAAACTCGGCCGGACCTGTCTCAACGCTGCCGGCCTTGGGCCGCCCGTTCAATGATTCTGTCATAGTGCTGGCCTCGCGGCCTGTGCTCCTCCGGCTTGGTGATGTCCATCGATTTTCTCCGATGTCCGTCTGCTGGATGGGCGCAGGATCGTGGGCCTCGGATTGCTTTCAATCCTACGCCAGCCAGTCTCCGCGATGGGTCCGGACCGTGCCCGGCGGGGCTGCGGACGGCGGATTCGTGCCGCTTTGGTATCAACTCGGCATCGACCTCGTATCAATCGGATTGCAGTTGTCCGCCCGGGTATCGAAACGCCAGCCGGGGCCCCGGAGACTATGACAAGCTGATTCATGGGCAAAAATGCCCCTGTGCCCGGCCGCCGGGCGCATGACTCCCCCGCGCTACAGCGGCCGAACACGATCAGGAATCCAAAATCACCAGGCCAGCCGTCACCCCTCACGGCACACGCATCCGGAAACGTTCCGCGATGCTTGTGACCGCCTTGACGGCTGCCTTGTTCCTGTCGGGATGCATTGCCGATCGCACTGGACAGGGATCCACGACGCCGGTCCCCACCCCGACCGCTGCCCTGCAGACGGCCCCCGACAGCAATGCTCCGCTCGAAACGACCCAGGCCTCCAACAAGATCCCCGTGTACTGGATCGGGCGCAGCGACACGGACACCTTCCTGTACCGCGAATTCCGTGACAACCCAGGCAACGAGAACCCCATCACCACGGCGCTGCGGATCATGATGTCCCAGAAGCCTCTGGATCACGATTTCTTCACTCCCTGGCAGAACCCTGGCAGCCTGGCGACCTCGATTTCCGGTAAGAACGTGGTCACGGTCGATGTTTCCCGCGACGCGTTCAACTCCAATCTCGATGCCGGGATGGCACAGCGGGCGGTCCAGGAACTCGTCTATACCGCTACCGCTGCGGCCGCAAGTTCGGGCCTGATCGATTCAGGACAGCAGATCAAGGTGACCATCCTGGTTGACGGGCACACGGACTACATGGCATTCGGCCAGGTCAAACTCGGCGATCCGATGGTCCGCGACGCCTCCATGGTGGCGCCGGTGTGGATCATCGACCCGCAGGAGGACCTGACCTTGCCTTCCGGTCCGGTCAAGTTCAACGGCCGAAGCACGGACCCCTCGAAGAAGCTGCATTGGCAAATCCTTCGCGAGAACTCAAACGGCGACAAGTCCTCGTACCTCGCCGGGCAGGTCACTGCCTCGACCGTTCCGGGACAGGGTGGAACCTTCAGCTTCACAGTGGGGCTCGGAGCGGGCCGATACGAATTGCGGGTCTCCTTGATGGGACCCAACGACGCGGACATCGCGACTGATACCCGTACTTTCACCGTTCGCTGAGGACGTCCGCTGATCTAGGACGTGCTGCGGGCTACCAGCGCCCCAGGATGTCACTGGCGAGCACGACGGCGGCAGGACCCGCCGTCGACGAGCGAAGCACGTGGTGGCCCAAGAGCGCGGTGACGGCGCCGACATCGCTGAGCTTCGTCACTTCGCGCGGTGAAATGCCGCCCTCCGGGCCGACAATGAGCAGCACTTCCCGCCCAGCCCCGGCATCGGCGTCGGAAACCCCGCCGTGCCACTTCTCCAGGACCTCCCGTAGCGGACGTTTCGCGTCCTCGTGCAGGATGATCGCCAGATCGGCGGCGGCAACGGCCGCAGCCAGGCCGGAGCCGTCGACGGCGGCACGCACCTCAGGAATCCACGCGCGCCGCGCCTGCTTGGCGGCTGCCGTGGCGACAGACTGCCATTTCGCGTGGGCTTTTGCCGCCCGGTCACCCTTCCAGCGCACGATGGAACGTTCCGCCTGCCAGGGCACGACGGCGTCGATCCCGAGTTCCGTAGCCGTTTCGACGGCGAGCTCGTCCCGGTCGCCCTTCGCGAGGGCCTGGACCAACACGAGCCGTACGGCTGGCTGGTGTTCCTCCTGGACGGCGGAGGCAACGACCGTCAGGGTTCCCTGCCCGGATTCGGCCACCGTGCCCGTGAGCCGTTTGCCGGCACCGTCGGCGATATCGACGGCTTCGCCGATTTCCAGGCGCTTGACGGTGACAGCATGCCTGGCTTCGGCGCCGTCAAGCATGAAAGAGTCGCCAGGGCCGAGCCCGTCAAGCGATCCGGCAGCTGTGAAGAATACGGGGTTGCTCACCGCTACAGGTTACCGAGCTTGTCCCGCAGCTTCGCGAACATACCTCCACTGGCCACAAGCTTGCCTTCGGTGAACTGCTCCCCGCGCAACTTGGCCAGTTGGCGAAGCAGGTCTTCCTGTGCGGCGTCGAGCTTGCCGGGCGTCTCAACGTGCAGGTGCACCTTGAGGTCTCCCCTGCCGTAGCCGCGGAGATGGGTGACGCCCAGCCCGCGCAGGGTGATGACTTCGCCGGACTGCGTGCCGGACTTGACGTCGATTTCCTGGGGACCGTCGAAAGTCTCAAGCTGGAGCTCGGTACCCAGCGCCGCGGCGGTCATGGGGACGCTCAGCGTGGCGTGGAGGTCGTCGCCTTCCCGTATGTAGGTGGAATCGCTGTTGACCCGGATCTCCACGTAGAGGTCGCCGGGAGGCCCGCCTGCGGGGCCTGCTTCGCCTTGCGACGACAACTGGATGCGGGTCCCGGTAGCGACGCCGCCAGGCACCTTGACGGTCAGCGAACGTCGGCTGCGGATGCGGCCCTGGCCGTTGCACTCATTGCAGGGATCCTTGATGATCGAGCCGAAACCTTCGCACGATCCACACGGCGCGGCCGTCATGACCTGGCCGAGGATCGAGCGCACGGCCCGCTGGACCTGGCCCGAGCCGCCACAGATGTCGCAGCGTTCCGGGTGGGTGCCCGGTCGGCAGCATGAGCCTTCGCACGTGGGACAGATGACTGCAGTGTCCACTTCGAGCTTTTTGTTGACACCGAAGACGGCTTCGCGCAGGTCGATGCGGACACTGATCAAGGCGTCCTGCCCGCGGCGCATGCGTGACGCGGGGCCTTGCATGCCGCCACCTCCTCCGCCGAAGAAGGTGTCGAAGATGTCCTGGAAGGCGAATCCCTGGCCCGCGTAGCCGCCGCCGAAACCGTTGTCGGTCCCGTTCTCGTTGCCGGTGGCGTCGTAGACGCGGCGCTTCTGTGGGTCGGAGAGGACCTCGTAAGCGTGAGTCACCGCCTTGAATTCCTCTGCAGCGCCGGCCCCGGGGTTCACATCGGGGTGCAGCTTACGTGCGAGTTTGCGGTAGGCCTTCTTGATCTCCTCGCCGGTTGCTTCCGGCGAGACGCCCAGAACGTCATAGTGACTGCTCAAAGTCGGTATCTCTTCCTTGTTTACGGTTCCACTGCGTTTCTTGCGGGGCGGTTTCCAGCCGAGGCCGTCAGCCGCCCAGAATGCGGGAAAGGTAGCGTGCGACGGCACGGACGGCCGCCATGGTGTTGGGATAGTCCATGCGGGTGGGTCCAAGAATGCCGATCTTGGCACTGCTGCCCGGACCGTAGCCCGTGGCAACCACCGAAGCCTCGGAGAGGCCGTCGTAGGGGTTTTCGCGGCCGATACTCACCGTGACGCCCCGGGGGTCTTCCGCCATGTCGGACAAAAGCCGCAACATGACCACCTGTTCCTCAAGCGCTTCGAGGACCGGACCGATGCTCAGCGGGAAGTCCACGTTGGAGCGGGCCAGGTTTGCCGTGCCTGCCATGACCATGCGTTCGTCGCGGCTCCGCTCGGCAAGCCTTTCCAGGCCGTGGGCAAGGGCGCCGGCAAGGTTCCGAAGCGCCGGCGGGCACAGGGCAACCACCGATGGCAGCACTTGCGGCATGAGGTCGAGCTGGGAGCCGGCGATGCTTCCAAGGAATCGCGCCCGCAAGGCCATGAGTTCGTCGTCAGTGGTGTCCGTCGCGGCGTGCACAACGCCCTGTTCCACCTTGCCCGAATCGGCGATCAACACCACCAGGACCTGGCGCGGTGCCAAAAGGACAAACTCAATGTGCCGGACGCGCGCGCGGCTCAGGTGCGGATACTGCACGACGGCGACCTGGTTGGTCAGTTGGGAGAGGAGCCGGACGGTGCGCTCAAGGATGTCCTCGACGTCGTCAGGTCCCTCAAGCAAGGAGTGGATGGCCCGGCGCTCGGCGGCCGAAAGTGGTTTGACCTCGGAAATACGGTCGACGAACAGGCGATAACCCTTGTCCGTGGGAATGCGGCCGGCGCTCGTGTGCGGTGCGGCAATGAGGCCTTCTTCTTCCAAGAGGGCCATGTCATTGCGGATGGTTGCGCTCGACACTCCCAGATGGTGCCGTTCAACCAAGGCTTTGGAACCGACCGGCTCGCGGGAGTGAACGTAGTCCTCCACGATGGCGCGTAACACTTCAAGCTTGCGTGGTTCGCTCACTGCCCACCTCCAATCAACATTTCAACAGTTAGCACTCAACATGCCCAAGTGCTAACAAGTCTAGTATGAGCCACCTCGTTGTTAGCATTGGTACCGCTCGCGGCGAACATGATTCCCGCGCGGTCCTGCGCAATGCCACGGACCGTGACCGATCCCCTAGCGCAAAGTGGTGTGAAGACCGTGTCTTACGACAATTGGGGCCCGCAAGACCTCTCCTCGCCTGCCAAACGGCAACTGCCTGAGGTTCCTGTTGAACGCGGAATGGTTCTCGAAGACGTCCAGTCCGGCTGGGTCGGGGCCGTGACCAGGGTGGAGAAGTCCGGAGGCATGCACATTGTGGTGCTGGAGGATCGGCGGGGAAAGGCCAAGTCGTTCCGGCTTGGCTTCGGATTCCTGCTGGAGGGACAAGCCGTGAAGCTCCTGCCGCCTGCCCCACGCCCGGCCGCCGCCAAGGGGGCGGCGCCAGCAGGCAGGACAGCATCAGGATCCGTCCGAGTCGCCGGCCAGCGGGCCCAAGTCGCCAAGGCGAGCCGGATATGGGTGGAAGGTAAGCACGACGCCGAACTTGTGGAAAAGGTGTGGGGAGATGATCTCCGGGTGGAGGGTATCGTCGTCGAGCCGTTGCATGGCGTGGACGATCTCAAGGCGGCAATAGCCGCATTCTCCCCTGGCCCGGGCCGCCGTCTCGGGATCCTTGTGGACCACTTGGTCCCGGATTCGAAGGAGTCGCGGATTGCGGCCGACGCCATGACGCTGCCGGGCGCTGCAGGAAACGTCTTGATCGTGGGACACCCCTACGTGGACGTCTGGCAGGCAATCCGGCCCAAGGTGTTGGGGATCGAGCAATGGCCGACCATCGCGCGGGGCACGGATTGGAAGACCGGGATACTGAAGGCGTTTGGCTGGCCGCATGAAACGGCCGAGGACATCGGACTGGGTTGGCAGAAGCTGCTGGGCGCCGTCCACAGCTACGCCGATTTGGAGGCGTCTCTGCTGGGTCGCGTGGAGGAAGTGATCGATTTCCTGACCGTTCCGTGATGAATTACCTGCGTAGGGGACAGCAGTTGGTCGGCTGACCGCGTGCCAAGCAAGTATTCTGGGACAGCAACACTGCACCGATAGACACTCGAAGGAAGAAACTGTGGCAGACAACGCTCCTGACGATCGGGACGGCACCTCGGGCCAGTCCCAGTACCACGGCGTTCCTGCCAACGCGCTGCCCTTGACCGCCTCGGAAGACCGGCAGTGGGCAACCCTGGCGCACTTTGGAGGAATCCTCGGCTGCGTGCCTTCGCTCCTGATCTACCTGATCTTCCGCGAGCGTGGCCCGTTCACGGCCCAGGAATCCAAGGAAGCGCTCAACTTCACTTTGCCTCCGACGATTGCCGCAGTGCTCGCAAACATCCTGGTCCTGCTCCCGGTGGTGGGAAACCTGTTCGCGGTTTTGGCCACGGCGATTTGGGTCGCAGTGACCTGCTTCTCGGTGTCGGCCGGAATCCGCGTCAACCACGGTCAGCCGCACCGCTACCGCTTCAACCTGCGCTGGATCAAGTAGCCGGTCCTCGCGGCGGATGCCTATGTAGCCCCCCCCCGCTCCGGGCGCTGGCGCCTGCCGCTAGTCCGGAAGGATCCGGCGGACCACGGCATCGGCGAGTAGCCGGCCCTTGAGGGTCAGGACCAGCCGTCCTTGGAAGGCCGCTGCGGGTTCAACCAGGCCGTCGGCAATGAGGCCTGCGACGGCGTGGCGGCCCACCTTGTCGAGCGCGTCGACTTGAAGCCCGGTGCCGAGGCGCGCCTCCAGCATGATGCGTTCCACTTCCCGGGTTCCGGCGTCGAGCGTTTCCCGTCCAGCGGCCGGCGAGGCCCCGCTACCGAGCCTGTTGGCATAGGCGGTGGGGTGCTTGACGTTCCACCAGCGGACGCCGCCCATGTGGGAATGCGCACCGGGTCCGATGCCCCACCAGTCGTCTCCCCGCCAGTAGGCAAGGTTGTGTTTGCACGCCTGTTCGGGCGTACGGGACCAATTGCTGACCTCGTACCAGTCCAGACCGGCGGCGCTGATCAGCTGATCGGCGAGTTCGTACTTCGCGGCGTGGTCGTCGTCGTCGATCCCGGGAACCTCGCCGCGCCGGATCTGTGCCGCCAGCTTGGTGCCTTCTTCCACAATCAGCGCGTAGGCGCTGATGTGGTCCGGACTGTAGGACAAGGCAGTCTCCAGGGAGATCTGCCAATCAGCCATCGACTCGCCGGGAGTGCCGTAGATGAGGTCGAGGCTCACGGCAAGGCCGGCGTCGCGCGCCCATTGGACCACCAAGGGGACGCGGCTGGGTGTGTGCGTACGGTCCAGGACCTTGAGCACGTGAGGGACTGCCGACTGCATGCCGAAGGAAATCCGCGTAAAGCCGGCATCCGCGAGCAGCTGGAGGGACTCCGGCGTCATGGAGTCCGGATTCGCTTCAGTGGTGACTTCGGCTCCGGCTTCCAGTCCCCAGTGCCCGACGGCGGCCGTCAGGATGCGTGCGAGATCTTCAGCAGGCAGGAGGGTCGGCGTGCCGCCGCCGAAGAACACCGTGCTCAGGGGCCGCTGCGGCAGCCCGGAGGCTTCCATGGCCCGGACGGCGAACTCCACTTCCGAAATGGCAGTGGACGCGTAGGCGTCCTGGGAGGCGCCGCCGCCAAGCTCAGTGGCGGTGTAGGTGTTGAAATCGCAGTATCCGCAACGCACGGCACAGAACGGTATGTGGACGTACAGTCCAAACTTGCGCGAATCGACACCGTCGAGCACCTGCGGAGGCAAGATGCCGTCCGCAGGTGCAGGATCCCCAAGGGGAAGAACGCTAGGCACGGAACTCCCTCCGGGGCCGTTCTGTGCCCGCCTGTACCGCAGTGTTCCGGGCGGACAGCCGCATTACTTCTTGGCCTTGTCCTTGGATTCGTCGGTGGTCAGCGCTGCGATGAATGCTTCCTGTGGAACTTCCACGCGGCCCACCATCTTCATGCGCTTCTTGCCTTCCTTCTGCTTTTCCAGAAGTTTGCGCTTACGGGTGATGTCACCGCCGTAGCACTTCGCAAGGACGTCCTTGCGGATGGCGCGGATACTCTCGCGGGCGATGATCCGGGAGCCGATGGCGGCCTGGATAGGGACCTCGAACTGCTGGCGGGGAATGAGCTCGCGCAGCTTGCCTGTCATCATGACGCCGTAGGCGTAGGCCTTGTCCCGGTGGGTGATAGCGCTGAAAGCGTCAACCTGCTCACCCTGGAGCATGATGTCCACCTTGACCAGGTCGGCAACCTGCTCGCCGTCGGCCTTCCAGTCCAGCGATCCATAGCCGCGGGTCTTGGACTTGAGGATGTCGAAGAAGTCGAATACGATCTCGGCCAGCGGCAGGCGATACCGGATTTCCACCCGGTCTTCCGAGAGGTAGTCCATGCCGCCCATGACCCCGCGGCGGCTCTGGCACAGCTCCATGATGGCGCCCACAAACTCATTGGGAGCCAGGATGGTGGCAGACACCATTGGTTCGCGCACCTCGGCGATTTTGCCCGTGGGGTATTCGCTGGGGTTGGTGACGTGCAGGACGCGTTTGTCCTCAAGCGTGACCTCGTACTCAACGTTGGGAGCGGTGGAGATGAGGTCGAGGTTGTATTCTCGCTCGAGGCGTTCACGGGTGATTTCCAAGTGCAGCAGGCCCAGGAAGCCCACGCGGAAACCGAAGCCCAGGGCTGCGGACGTCTCCGGCTCGTAGACGAGCGCGGCGTCGTTGAGCATCAGCTTCTCGAGGGCATCCCGCAGAACGGGATAGTCCGTGCCGTCCAAGGGGTACAAGCCGGAGAAGACCATGGGCTTGGCATCGGCGTAACCGGCCAGGGATTCCGAAGCGGGCTTGGCCAGGTTGGTCACGGTGTCGCCGACCTTCGACTGGCGGACGTCCTTCACGCCGGTGATCAGGTAGCCTACCTCGCCGACGCCCAGCCCTTTGGAGGGAGTGGGTTCCGGAGAGCTGACACCGATTTCCAGGAGCTCGTGGGTGGCGCGGGTGGACATCATCTGGATCCGCTCGCGTGGGTGCAGCATGCCGTCCACGACACGGACGTAGGTGACCACACCGCGGTAGGTGTCATACACGGAGTCGAAGATCATGGCGCGGGCCGGAGCGTCCGGGTCGCCGACAGGGGCTGGAAGATCGCGGACGATCTTGTCCAGGAGGGCCTCCACGCCGACGCCGGTCTTGCCGGACACGCGCAGCACGTCCTCGGGATCGCCGCCGATCAGGTTGGCGAGTTCCGCGGCATACTTTTCGGGCTGGGCGGCCGGGAGGTCGATCTTGTTGAGCACCGGAATGATGGTGAGGTTGTTTTCCATCGCCAGGTAGAGGTTGGCCAAGGTCTGGGCCTCGATGCCCTGGGCGGCATCCACCAAGAGGACCGCGCCTTCACAGGCCGCAAGGGAACGGGAAACCTCATAGGTGAAGTCAACGTGGCCGGGGGTATCGATCATGTTCAGGGCGTAGCTGGTGCCGTCGAGTTCCCAAGGCATGCGCACAGCCTGGGACTTGATGGTGATGCCACGTTCGCGTTCGATATCCATGCGGTCCAGATACTGGGCCTTCATGTCGCGGGACTTAACGACGCCGGTGTACTGCAACATGCGGTCGGCCAGGGTGGATTTACCGTGGTCGATGTGGGCGATGATGCAGAAGTTCCGGATGATGGCCGGATCTGTCGCGGCGGGCACCGGTTCGGTGCGGGCCATGGGAGACACGCAGGGTCCTTACTGTCGATACTCACACGGCCGGACTCCGGACTGGTCTGGACCATTCCGGCCGAAGCCGCATATCTGAACTAATAGTCTCCCATGAACATGACGCGGCTTGTGCACTGTGATCGGGCGCCGTCGCAATGTGGGAGACGTATGTGCACGACTTGTGTGCGAGGCGTTTTGTGCGACCCGGCACGGCAAGGGAAAGTACGGTAGTTCCATGGCACCCGATACACATTTGCTTGGCAGACTACTCAGAGGCTCCCTGGGCTACCTCCGACGGATCATCGGATCCCCGGCCGGCACACCCCCTCACCGGTCCCCGAAGGCCGGGGCCCCGGCGAAGGCGGGCCAAGCCCGGAGCGCAAGCACCGGCGTCGGGCAGCTCTCCCCCTCCTACCCGGGCGACTTCCGCGGCGCCGTGGCTCCGCGGTACTCCCCCAATCCGGACGGCAAACCGGACCCCGGAGAGATCGTGTGGTCCTGGGTTCCGTACGAAGAGGATTATTCCCAGGGCAAGGATCGCCCGGTCCTGTTGATAGGGCACGACGGCGCGTGGCTGCTCGGGCTGATGCTGACCAGCAAAGACCACGACAACGGCCGCCGTTCAGATGACTACGTCGACATCGGAACTGGGTCCTGGGACCCCCAAGGCCGGCCCAGCGAGGTCAAGGTAGACCGGGTGGTTCGCATCAATCCGGCGGACGTCCGGCGCGAGGGTGCTGTCCTCGACAAGCGCGCTTTCCAAGTTGTGGCGCGTCGGCTCAACGGGCAACACGATTCGGCGTAGACCCGAAATCCCCGGAAAAGGGCCGAGTCTGATAATATTTATGGCTGTGTGTCCGTGCAGGTCGACGGCCACTCATGGTTGGCTGCCATAGGCATCCCCACGCCGCTCAGTCGATGGCCAACCTGAAAACCCTCTAGACCATTTTCCGCATTAAAAAGAGAGTTCACACACGTGGCTAATATCAAGTCCCAGAAGAAGCGCATCCTCACCAACGAGAAGGCTCGCCTGCGTAACAACGCCGTCAAGTCTGAGCTGAAGACGGCCATCCGCGCCGTTGCCACCGCCGTTGAGTCCACGGACAAGGATGCCGCTGCAAAGGCTCTTGTTGCTGCTAGCCGTAAGCTGGATAAGGCTGTCAGCAAGGGCGTTATTCACAAGAACAACGCTGCAAACCGCAAGTCGGCGATCTCCAAAAAGGTCAACGCACTCTAAGGTTTATCCAGTTCGACTGAGCTGAACGTGAGGCCGGCACCCATTTGGGTGCCGGCCTCGCGTCTTTAAGATTCGAGGCACGCCGGCGGACGGGCGGGGCTTACTGACGACGCGGAAAATGCCTATCGACCCAGGTATTCGGGCGTCGCCAAGCATTGCGCGTAGCGCCCGACAGTCTGGGTGTCGCGCGGACCTAGCGTCCGCGGGCCGAGGTGGCAATGACGGTGACAGCGTGCTCCACCGCGTACACAGGATCCCGCGAGAGGCCCTTCACTTGGGCGTCCGCTTCAGCCGTGACCTGGATGGAACGGATCAGGCCCTCGGGAGTCCAACGGCGAACGTCGCGTTGGGCCTGTTCCACGAGCCATGGCTGCATGCCAAGCTGCTTGGCGATCTGTGCCGACGATCCCTGGGCGCCGGCTACCTTGGCCAGGGTGCGGAGCTTCGCGGCGAGGGCGGCTACCAGTGGCACCGGGTCAACCCCGGTGGCGAGGGCATGCCTGAGGCTGGACAGCGCTTGCGGCCCGTTGCCGGCCATGGCGGCGTCAGCAACCTTGAATGCCGTGGCTTCCACGCGGCCACCGTAGTAGCGTTCGACGGTGGCTGCGTCCACCGTGGTGGTGGCGTCCGCGATGAGCTGGTTGCATGCCGCAGCGAGTTCGGAGAGGCTGGCTCCGACTGCATTGACGAGGGCTTGGACGGCTTCCGCTTCGATGCGGCGGCCGCCTGCCTTGAATTCCGAGGCGACGAATGCTGTTTTCTCGGCGTCCTTTTTCAAGGGTTGGCAGTCCACCACCGGCCATCCGGAGGACTTGATGGCGTCCAGGAGTTTCTTTCCGCGCACCCCTCCACCGTGGCGAAGGACCAACACGACGTCGTTCTCCGGTTGGGCTACGTATTTCAAGGCATCGGCAAGGAAGGCATCGGTCATGGACTCGAGGCCCTCGATCTCGATGAGTTTTGCCTCATCGAACAGTGACGGCGTGACCGCCATTGCGAGGGAACCGGACTCGTAGCTTCCGGCATTGAGCTTGCTGATTTCCACTTCCGGTGCTGCGGCACGCACTTGCGATCGGATCCGATCCATGGCCCGGATTCCGAGGTATTCCTCAGGGCCGGTGATGAGCACTACCGCGGATGGGGTAACGTCCCGCCAGCTAACGGTGTTCGCCGCGGAAGTTTTAGCCTTGGAGACCTGGGCAGCAGCCAATGTTGCTTCCTTCCAGAAGGGTTTTGCAGAATTCCAGTCTCCCACGTTCAGCGGGTCCATCGGCGACGAAGAGACGACTCCCCTGCGGCTATGAGGAGCACCAAGCGGCCGTGCAACCACAGTACGGCGGAGACCACCCGCGTCGGATGCAAGACCAGCCACACAAGCAGGACTGTCCCAACAGACCAGAGACTCATGGTGGCGATTCCAGCGGGACCTTCCGGCCACGGCAAGGACGCTCCGGGAAGCCCGGCGAAGAACCTGGCGATTGCCGCCACCATTCCCGCGCTGGCCCCGGCAACGGCTATCGGAACAATTGCAAGCCAGGGAAGCAGCGGGACAAGGGGGACAGCAATGGTTCCCAGGATCGTCACGGGTGCGACAAACGGAGCAACTGCGATATTCGTCAGCAATGAGTAGCTGGAGAACTGCGGTTGCAAGGCTACGATGACCGGGCTGCACAGAAGCTGCGCCGCCAAGGGGACGGCAACGGCGGACGCTAGCCAGGAAGGTACCCAAGACGGAGCCCAGGAAGCGATAGGCCGTGCCAACAGGACAATTCCCAGGGTAGCGAGGACGGACAAGAGGAACCCCACACTCGTACCAAGTGAGGGATCCAGGGTGAGAAGCCCAGTGACCGCTAGGCAGAGAAAGCCCAGGCTCCTGCCCTGCCGGCCGCTACTTAGCGCGGTGAGGCCGATAGCACCCATGACCGCTGCCCTCAGGACGCTTGCGTCCGGCCCCACCATCATGACAAAGGCCGCCAGGCCACCAAGGGCCACGATTGCCGCGACTCCCCTAGCAAGCCTGAAGCTCCTTGCCAGTAGCACCAGGCCGCCAAGAATGAGGCTGCAATTTGCGCCGCTGACCGCGGTGAGATGGGTGGTGCCGGTGGTTTTCATCGCCACCTCCAGGCTTTCGTCCAAGCCCGTGGTGTCGCCCGTGACCATTCCAGGCAGGAGACCGGCGGCGTCGCCCTGCAACCACTCGGCGGCGGAACTGAATTGCCTTTTCAATTGGGCGGGACCGTGGGGAACGTCGGCAGGTCCTTGTGTCGGGTGCCTTGCTTCTGGCTTGTTCTGTGTGTCTGGCTTCCGCTGCGAGTCCGGCCGCATGGGTGGGGTGGCGGCGGCAAGAACGCCAGCCTCGACTTGTCCTGGCTTTGCAGGCTTCAGTTTTCCGGCTGTTCTTACCTCCTGTCCCGTGACAACCTGCCCCCAGCCTTCGGCTCCGGTCAGCAGAATTCTGGTGCGGGAGCGGATCAGCATGCCGTCGGCCGCAATATCAATCACTTCGGCCGGCACGGCCCACCGTCCCGATCCACGGGAATCCGTGCCTAACTCGCGAGGATCACCCACGATCAACACATGAATGACCACCGAATCGCGCGCCGCTGCAACGTCGGCAACCGGTCCGTCGTCGCGCTGTCCGGCTTGCATTGCGGCGTGGGCGGCCACGGCCGCGCCGAACAAACACGCAACGGCCAACGTGGCAGGAAACGTCCTCAGGCTACGAGGAGCCCTGGCCCGAGTGGCGAGAAGAAGACACGCGGCGAGGGCCAAAGCCACGCACACAACTCCCGTCCAGAGGGAAGGTAGATAGGCGGCCGCAAGGGAGACAGCCCACGTGAGAACGGCAGACGGGGCCAGCCGAAGGTCTACGCGGCCGGGGCTCAGCTTGACTCCGCTCACCCTAGACCGTCACCAAGGGCAGAAGCGATTCCATCATCTTGGGACCAACACCATCCACGGCATCGAGGTCCTCCACGGCAGCGAACGGGCCGTGCTGCTGCCGCCATTCGACAATGCGTTTGGCCAGGACGGGGCCGACCTTGGGCAAGGCGTCGAGCTCCTCGGCCGTCGCGGTATTGAGGTTGACTTTTCCACCGCCAGAAGTCCCGGTTCCCGCGCCACCGGCTGTGGGCGCACCGCCAATTGGCCCCGCAAGCTGTGACGGAACAGCCTCCCCCAGCCGCGGAACATGAATCTTCGCCGAGTCCTCCACGATGGCGGCAAGGTTGAGGCTGTCAAGCTGGGCAGTTGTATCCGCACCACCAGCTGCGGCGATCGCGTCGAATACCCGCGCACCGGCGGGCACCCTGACAATCCCGGGGTTCTTCACGGCACCCGCCACGTGGACTATGAGGAGTTGGGCTCCATCGGGTGATTCCAGGTCCCCATCGACACCGCCATTTCTACTTCCCGCGCCCGCTTCGGGATTTCCTCCCGCATGTGAACTTCGAACGAGGGGCTCAACCAGAGGCTGCCCGGACCAGGACTGCCAGAAGAACCAAATCACCAGCAACAAACAAGGCAAAGCCAACAACACGGCTACCCGCCATGGAGTGCGCCACCGAAGCCTCGATGGAGGTCCTGCGTCTTCGGACACCCCTTCGGTGCCTGACTGCTCCCCCACATCGTCCATAGCCGGTCCGGATGTCATCAAGGCCTGCAATGGAAGCAGAGGCTCCGTTTTGTTGACGTGGCCAGGCTGAGCCTCGGCCTCGTGGTCCGTCGGTGGCGCAAGACGAGCAACGAATCGGAGCCGGGCGGCACTCGCAGCATCATCCGCGGGTGAGGCTCGGTTCCTACGTGGCATATCCACGAGCCTAGAAGGTCCGAGCCGGCAGCAGCAGCACGGACCGGTGCTATGTGGACAGGCCCGCCGCAGAGTGCTTGTGGAGGATAAGTGGGCACAGGAGAACGCCCATCTCGGGACTCATAACTGGAAGTAGTGGTTTCTCCGGGGTTTGCGGTGCGGGTCGATGTGCGGTGGCGGGATGAACCAGGGCACGCCCGCTTGGACCTGGATGTGCCAGTCTTCCTTGTGGATCAGATGATGGTGATGGCTGCAGAGCAACGTCCCGTTCGCGGCGCTCGTGACTCCGCCGCGGGACCAGTACTCGATATGGTGGGCCTCGCACCACGGGGCCGGCATGGTGCACCCGGGGAAAGCGCAGCCCTTGTCCCGCGCAGTGATGGCTTTGCGGATGTGCGGCGGGAAGATCCGTGAGGCCCGTCCGATGTCCAGGACCTGGCCCTCGCCGCCCAGGACCACGGGGATGATGTCGGCGTCGCAGGCCAGTTTGCGCACCGTGGCGGCCGGGACGGGCCCGGTGAACGTGAAGGACCCGGTGCCCAGACCTCGCCCGGGTTGCCCGGGCCGGGCGGGTACGCCAAAGAGTGCGGGGTGGCCGGGCCGGGAAGGCTGCCCGTCTTGCGAAGCTTGCCCGGTGTGCGGATCCCGGTGGTCCTGGGGGAAGAGGTCGCGGTGGTCGATGGTGGCCATGATCTGCGGGCGGTGGCCGCCCGTGGCGGGCAGGGATCCCGCGGCCAGGGCGAGCTTGCAGGCACCGACCAGACCGTCCAGGAGCTTCTGCGCCCGCGACCGCCGGTCCGGCGCCCCGGCACTCCCGGACGACTCGCCGGATGCCTCGCCGGGGGAATCGCCGGAAGAATCGCCGGATGGTCTCCCGGACGCCTCGCCGGAAGGCGCCGCGCAGACCTGAGCTGTGCCCTGGGTTGCTGCGCCCTGGGGTGTGCGGGTTCGGGGGTTGGTGGCGGTGTTCATGACCGTGAGCAGGTGTTCGTATTGCTCGGTGGTGGCGAAGATCTCCACATGCGCCAGGCCGTGCCTGGGGCGGCGCAGGAACGCTCCCTGGTGGTGGCGGAGGGATTCTTCGGACGGTTCCGGGCCGTCCTGGTCGATCGCCTCGATCCAGCGCCGGGCCACCCTGGCCAGGAAGTCCTGGTCGTTTTCCTCCGCGGTGCGGGCCAGGGCGTATTCCATCTCCGTGGCCTTCTCCGGGCTGCACAACGGACGCACCTTCGCCACGGCCATCGTGATGATCCAGGCCGAGCGGGACCCGATCACCCCGGACGCCAGCGCCGCGGCGGTTTCCCCGTGCCGGGCAGGGACCGTTTGCCCGGTGAGGCTCCGGCCGGGCAGCAGCTCCCGGGCGAGGGCGAGCCGGTGCCTGGCCTCGGCGGCACCGATCCGCAGCAAGGACCGCAGGTGCTCGGCCGTGGACCTGAACTCCCCGCCCCGGGCGCTGCCCGTTCCCGGGGAAGGAGCCGCACCGGCCTGCGCGTCCGCGTGGGCCGCGGTGGTTCCGGACGTCCAGCCCGCGCCGGCGCCTGGATCCGCGCCGGCGGCCCAGCCCGTGGTCCAGCCCTGCCGGCTGACGGGTTCATCGTTCCGGGCCCTGTCCAGCCCGGCAGCGGCGGCCACCTGGAGATAGTCCAGGGTCCGGGAGAGCTCCTCCACCCCGGACGCGAACGCAACAGCCTCCTCGAAACCGGTGACCCCGACGTCGTCCGCGGCTTTGTCCGCCAAAGACCTCGCTGCCGCCACGGCCCCGTCCAGAACGGCCAGCCGGCCGCCACCATCCGGCGGATCCACCAACACCAGCCCGCCCGGGACCGCGGCAAGGGACGCGGCCAGACGCGGACGACGGGCATGACGGGACACTCCGAAATACCCGCGGGAGGCAATGCCCTGCCGGGTGTCGACGCATCCGATCGCTTCCATGGAAACACTCTGCCCGGAGGCTACGACATTTTTAGGCCTTCGCTCAGGATGCGCATTGCCTCATTTGAAAACTTACGCCTAGCGCCGCCGTTCGAAAGTGTGGCGGCGGTTGGGGGTTACGCCCATTTTCATGGAGCTAAGGACGGACCGGCAAAAAGCTCAGGACCTCCGCCCGCGCAGATTGACGCGGTTACGGTTTGCTCCGCATCGTGTTCGCCGGATCCGGTATGGCTTTCGCGCTGTCACCCAAAAGCGTCGCGGCGCCAGGCGTACTGCTTTCCCCCACAACCACGGCCAATACGCCGAGCCCGGCGTGGGCCGCGAGAACGGCCGGCAGTGCGCTGATCTGTGCAGGCGGGCAATCGGGGCACCCCTCGCCGAGCCGGGCCGCGAGCCTCTCTGCCTCTGCCAGGTTTCCAAAGTGATGCACGGCGAGCCGCGATTGTCCTGGCGGCCGGGAATTGACATCGGCGGCAACGATTTCTTCCAGCCGGGCAACGGCCTTCGCAGCCGAGCGCACCTTCTCGAGCGGTACGATCTTGCCGTCGGCGACCGCGAGGATCGGCTTGATGGACAGCATTGTCCCGAGCCAAGACGCAGCAGTGCCGATACGACCCCCGCGCCTAAGCTGCTCAAGGCTCGGCACATAGAAGTAGACCTTGGTGCGGCCCAATCGCTCCTCGGCAAAGTGCCGGACTTCGGCTGCCGAACGGCCGTCCGCGGCGGCAACCAGCGCGCTTTGGACGCCCATGCCTTGAGCCATTCCTACGGTGCGGGAGTCAATGACTTCGACCGGAATGGAGACGCGTTGCGCAGCCAGCCTGGCGGCGTCCGCGGTGCCGGACAACCCAGCGGAAATGTGGATGGAGACGACGGCTTCGAAACCGCGGTCCCGTGCGGCTAGATAAGCCTGTTCGAACTGGCCGGGTGAAGGACGTGAAGTCTTTACGGACGATCCCGCGGCCAGGGCCAGCGCGAGCGTCTGGGTGATGTCGTCCTCCCCCTCGCCGTAGATCTCTTCGCCCACCATGACGGGCATCGGCACGACGGCGAGGCGGCCGTCCGCGACGAAAGCCTTGACCCACTCGGCCGGCAGAGCGGCAGCCGAGTCGGTGACGACGGCGATGCGCACGACGCGCGCCGGCTCTGCTCCGGCGCGTCCCGGCGTCGTGGACTGGCGCAGGCGGGCCAAACGTTCCTTGAGCCACAACCAAGCGGGTGGTTCGCGGTCCGTCAAGGGAGCCTCCTGGAGCTGGTGGCCGGCCGCCGGCAAGCGCCGGTGGCCGTTTCCCGACTAGGCCGGGACGATGTTCACCAGTTTAGGCGCGCGCACGATCACCGTGCGGATGCCGCGGCCATCGAGTGCACGCTGTACGTTTTCGCTTGCGAGAGCGAGCTCTCGCAGCTCATCCTCACTGAGGTCCGGCGAGACGTCCAAACGGTCGCGGACCTTGCCCTGGACCTGCACGACGGCCGTCACGGTGTCCTGGACCAGAAGCGAAGGATCGTGGGAAGGCCAGCCGGCGTTCGCCACGGAGGCCGGGTGGCCCAACTGGTTCCACAGGTCCTCGGCCGTGTATGGCGCGAAGAGGCTCAGGATGACCGCCACGGCCTCGGCGGCTTCACGGACGGCGGGGTCTGCGCCACCGGCACCGGAGTCGATGGTCTTGCGGGTCGCGTTGACGAGCTCCATCAGCTTGGCGACCACGACGTTGAACTTGTTGTTGTCCAACAGCTCAGCGGCGTCGGCAATGGTCCTGTGGGTGACGGTGCGCAGCGTGCGGTCACCAGTGGAGACATCGACGCCGGGCTCGCTTGCGACATCCTGGCCAAGGCGCCAGGCGCGGGCGAGGAACTTCGCGGAGCCCGACGGCGAGACGTCCGCCCAGTCGACGTCGTCCTCCGGCGGCGACGCGAAGACCATGGTCAGGCGGACGGCGTCGACGCCGAACTTATCCAGTTGCTCGCCAAGGTCCACGCCGTTACCGAGGGACTTGCTCATGGCCTTGCCGCCGTTGAGGACCTGCCCCTGGTTGAGCAAGGCGCTAAAGGGTTCGTCCGCGTCGAGCATGCCCATGTCGTGGATGACTTTGGTGAAGAATCGCGCGTACAGCAAGTGGAGGATGGCGTGCTCGACGCCGCCCACGTACTGGCCGACCGGCATCCAGTCGTTGATCTTGGCAGGATCGAACGGTCCCTCGGTGAAGTGCGGGGACACGAAGCGCAGGAAGTACCAGGAAGAGTCCACGAACGTGTCCATCGTGTCCGTGTCGCGCTGGGCGGCGCGTCCGCAGTTCGGGCACTCGACGTTGACCCATTCCAGCGCCGCGGCCAGGGGTGACGTGCCCCTCGGCGACAGCGCCTCGCCGCGCAGGTTTTCGGGCAGCGTGACAGGCAGCTGATCGTCCGGCACCGGCACTTCGCCGCATTCGGCGCAATGGATGATGGGGATCGGGGTACCCCAGAAACGCTGGCGGCTCAGGAGCCAGTCGCGCAGGCGGAAGTTGACGAACTTCTCCCCTGTACCCAACTTCTCCAGGATGTCGATGGCTGCGGGGATGGCATCGGCCTTGGACAAACCGTCCAGTTCGCCGGAGTTCATCAGGGTGCCCTCGCCGGCGGTCGCAATGCCGGTCTCCGCCGGATCTTCCCCGCCGGTGTTGAGGACCGGACGCACCGGCAGGTCAAACGCGCGGGCGAAGTCGAGGTCGCGCTGGTCGTGCGCAGGCACTGCCATGATGGCGCCCGTGCCGTAGTCGGCGAGCACGTAGTCGGCTGCCCACACGGGCAGTTTTTCGCCGTTGAGCGGGTTGATGGCGTAGCGGCCGGTGAACACGCCGGTCTTCTCGCGCTCAGTGGACTGGCGCTCGATGTCCGACAGGGCCTTGACCTTTTCGCGGTACGCCATGAGGGCATCGTGTTGTTCGGGCGTGACCAAGTCCAGCGCCAGGTGCGCGTCCGCGGCGACGACGAAGAACGTTGCCCCGTACAGGGTGTCCGGGCGCGTGGTGAAGACAGTGACTTCGCGTTCGGGACGGCCGTCCGTGGCTTCGATCGCGAACCGGACGTGGGCACCCTCAGAGCGGCCAATCCAGTTGCGCTGCATTGCCAGCACCCGCTCGGGCCAGTGTCCCTGGAGCTCGGACATGTCGTCGAGCAAACGGTCGGCATAATCGGTGATCTTGAAGTACCACTGATTCAGGGACTTCTTCGTGACAGGGGTCCCGCAGCGTTCGCACGCGCCGTTGACTACCTGCTCGTTCGCCAGGACGGTCAGGTCCTTCGGGCACCAGTTAACCGGGGAATCCTTGCGGTAGGCCAGCCCGCGCTCGTAGAACCGCTTGAACAGCCACTGCGTCCAGCGGTAGTACTCCGGGTCCGAAGTGTGCAGCCGGCGGGACCAGTCGGCAGAGATCGCGTAACGCTTGAACGACGCGGCCTGCGTGTCGATGTTTGCGTACGTCCACTCGCTGGGGTGTGCATTGCGCTTGATGGCGGCGTTCTCCGCGGGCAGGCCGAAGGAGTCCCAGCCGATGGGGTGCAAGACGTCGAAACCCTTCTGGCGGAGGTATCGCGCCACGACGTCGCCCATCGCGAAGGCCTCAGCGTGGCCCATGTGGAGGTCGCCTGAAGGGTACGGGAACATGTCCAGGACGTAGCGCCGCTCGCGGGAGCCGTCGTCGACAGGAGTGAAGACTTTGAGGTCTTCCCAGACCTGCGGCCACTTGGCCTCCATCGAGGCGAAGCTGTAGACACCCTCCTCGGGCGTCTCGCCTGCCACTGTTGACTGTGCTCCGGTTTCTGTCTCCGGCTGAACGCTCACTGCTGCCCTCTTCTGTTCTTCCATGACGGTTTTGCCTCCTGCTCCGGGCCCCGGAAGGTCCCGGACACACAAAAGCCCCTCGGCAAGGAGGGGCGGCCGCTCGGTTCGCGATGCTTTAGATCGACGTATACCGGGCGGCTAGCTAAGCAGAAGGATCGCACGCATAAAGCCACCTTACCGCACCAAGCCCTTGGCGTGGTTTCAACGGCTGCGCGTAGGTGAAGGTTGAGGGAGGCCGCACTTCGCCCGGGTGTGGTGGGCACCGCGAAGCGGGCGGGGCAAGTGCGGCCTCCCTCAACCGAGGTGAGACCTACTTAACGTCCTCGTCCACCCAATCCATGGACTTGGTAACAGCCTTCTTCCACAGGCGCATCTGCCGCTCCTGCTCTTCGGCCGGAAGCTGCGGCTCCCAGCGCTTGTCCTCGCCCCAGTTGGAGCTGAGTTCGCCGAGGTCTTTCCAGAAGCCGACGGCGAGGCCCGCCGCGTAAGCGGCACCCAAGGCCGTGGTTTCCACGACCTTCGGACGGACCACAGGCACGCCCAGGATGTCGGCTTGGAATTGCATGAGCGCCTCATTGGCGACCATTCCGCCGTCGACCTTCAACTCAGTCAGCGGAACGCCCGAGTCCGCGTTGACGGCGTCGAGCACCTCGCGGGTCTGGAATGCGGTGGCCTCGAGTGCCGCGCGGGCGATGTGGCCCTTGTTGGCAAAACGGGTCAGGCCAACGATGGCACCGCGGGCGTCGGCACGCCAGTACGGGGCGAACAGTCCGGAGAACGCGGGCACGATGTAGACACCGCCGTTGTCCTCGACGCCTGCCGCTAGCGTCTCCACTTCGGGAGCGGAGCTGATCAGGCCGAGGTTGTCGCGGAGCCACTGGATCAGTGATCCCGTGACGGCGATGGAGCCTTCCAATGCGTAGTGCGGTTTCGCGTCGCCCAGCTTGTAGCCCAGCGTGGTCAGCAGGCCGTTCTTCGAGTGGACGATCTCCTCGCCCGTGTTGAAGATCAGGAAGCAACCGGTGCCGTAGGTGTTCTTGGCTTCGCCCGCCTGGAACGCCGCCTGGCCGAAGGTTGCCGCCTGCTGGTCGCCCAGGATGCCTGCGACGGGCACTTCGCGCAGCAACTGCGAGGTGTGCACCGTGCCGTAGACCTCGGAGGAGGACTTGATGGCGGGCATCATTGACGCCGGCACGCCGAACGCGTCGAGGATGTCCTGGTCCCATTGCAAGGTGTCCAGGTCCATGAACATGGTGCGCGAGGCGTTGGTGACGTCTGTGGCGTGTACGCCGCCGTCCACGCCGCCTGTCAGGTTCCACAGGACCCAGCAGTCGGTGTTGCCGAAGATGAGGTCCCCGGCTTCGGCCTTGGCCCGCGCTCCTTCAACGTTGTCCAGGATCCACTTGATCTTGGTTCCCGAGAAGTAGGTGGCCAGGGGAAGGCCGACCTTTTGCTTGAAGCGCTCTGGGCCGCCGTCCTGGGCCAGCTCGTCCACGATGGACTGCGTGCGGGTGTCCTGCCAGACGATCGCGTTGTAGATGGGCTCGCCCGTGTTCTTGTCCCACACGACGGCGGTTTCGCGCTGGTTGGTGATGCCGACGGCTGCGATGTCGTGCCGGGTCAGGTTGGCCTTCGACAACGCAGAGCCGACGACCTCCCTGACGTTGTCCCAGATCTCCACCGGGTTGTGCTCTACCCAACCGGCTTGGGGGAAGATCTGCTCGTGCTCCATCTGGCCGGTGGAGACAATGTTGCCTGAGTGATCGAACACGATGGCACGCGAGCTGGTGGTTCCCTGGTCAATGGCGATGACGTATTGCGACATTTTGACGTCCTTGTCTGCTTGCTTTGGTGTGGATGCGGTGTAGGTACTGAGCGGTTTGCTACTTGGCGACAGTGGCCATGATCGGTATGGAGTGGGCGACGAGTCCGGCGATGGTTCCACCCAGGAGCGGGCCGACAATCGGAACCCAGGAGTAGGCCCAGTCGCTGGAGCCCTTGCCCTTGATCGGCAGAAGTGCGTGGGCGATACGCGGACCGAGGTCACGGGCGGGGTTGATTGCATAGCCCGTCGGGCCGCCAAGGGACGCGCCGATGCCGACGACGAGCAATGCCACCGCGAGCGGCCCTAGGCCGGAGGGAGTGCCGCCGAAGGTCAGGATCACGAAGACCAGTACAAACGTGGCGATGATTTCGGTGACGAGGTTCCAGGGGTACGAGCGGATGGCCGGTCCCGTGGAGAATACGGCGAGTTTGCTGGCTGCCAAGGGCTCGGCGTCGAAGTGCTGCTTGTGCGCGAGCCAGGCGAAGACAGCGCCTAGGAAGGCGCCGAGCAGTTCTCCACCGAAGTAGGTGAACGTGGATGCCGCACTTACGGCCACACCGGGGGCGAACTCGGCCTTACCGTCAACCAGGAGACCAAGCGTGACCGCCGGATTCAGGTGCGCACCGGACATGGCCGCTACGTAAACGCCGGCAAATACTGCGATGCCCCAGCCAAAATTCACCATCAGGAACCCGCCGCTGTTGCCCTTTGTGCCCTTGAGCGCGACGTTTGCCACAACGCCGCAGCCAAGGAGGGTAAGCATTCCGGTTCCGAACACTTCGGAAAGGAAAACAATTCCGAGAGACATCTTTGACTCCTCATTTTCTTCTGTTGTCAGCCCTGCAGGTTTTGTGGGGGCCGTTGGGACGGCGTCTGTTAGCGCCGTCCCGATTGCGGTCCCCCCTTCCGGAGCGGAAGACCGCAACCCTTGTGTCCAGGCTTCTTGGCCGGAACAATCAAGCTGATGTGACGTACATTACGTTCATGCGACGAGGCTGTGAACAGTCACGCCATGAAAACGTAGAAGCACCTCCTGGGCATGCTGGATTTCCGCTTGACGCTTCGCCGAATCCCAGCCAAGCTGCGTGGCGAGGACTTCGGCGATTTCGTTCAGGAGCTCTCCGGTCACGAGTCCCCGGAAGGCCAGCGAGGTGCGGCGGATGAGGACATCCACGAGGTGCCCGATTTGTTCGTTGGCGGCCATGAACTCGAGTTCCCGGACGCTGAGCTCGTTCGTGGAGCGGAGCTTCCGGTCTTCGCCTGCCCCGAGGTAGGCGATGACGTCCTCGGCGCGCGTGCCGTAGCGGGTCAACAGGCCGCTGACCCGGTCGGCGTCGAGCCCGGGAGCCATGTGCTTCTTGACCCAGTCCTGGATTCCGTCTTCGCTGTCCGGGAAATCCAAGCCGCCTCCGATGGCGAGTTTCGCCGTCGAGACCTTCCGCTCAAAGCCCAGCTCGCGGAGGACGTCGTTGCTCAGGTGTTCGGCGAGGGCCCGGAAAGTGGTCCACTTGCCGCCGATCAATGAGAGTACGACGGCGGCCTTGCCGCCTTGGGCGGCCGCGGCACCGGAGGCTTCCCGTCCGCTTCGCTCGATGCGGTAGTCGCGGGATACGAAGCCCGGCTGCGTGTCATCGTGACGGGGAAGCGGCCGAACGCCGGCGAAGCTGTAGACGATGTGGCTGCGCTCAACCTTGATGGAGGGGAAGACGTGGCCGACCAGGTCGAAGAAGTAGTCGATCTCGGCTTCGGTGCACACGGCATCCTGCGCCATGTCCGCCTCGACGTCGGTGGTGCCCACCAGGACGCGGTCACCCATGGGGTAGATCAGGACGATCCGCCCGTCGGTGTGTTCGAAGAAGATCTCACGGCCGCCGCACGCTGCGAGCAATTCCGGGTGGTCCAGGACAATGTGGGAGCCCTTGGTTCCGCCCATGAAGCGGCTCGCGGCACCCATCGCCGCGTTGGTGAGGTCAACCCAGGCGCCGGTGGTGTTGACGATCACGTCGGCCTGGAAGCTGAATTCCTCGCCAGTGAGCTCATCGCGCAGCAAAACAGCGCCGGCTGAGTCGGCCGCGGAGGCCATCGAAACAAGGGAGACGTAGTTGCTGGCCCGGGCGCTGCCGCCCGGCAAGCCGCTTCCGATGCCCGCCTTTTCGCCGTCCTGCAGCACATCGAGCGTCAGGCGCTCCGGGTTGTGCACGGACGCGTCGAAGTAGGTGGCTGCGTATTTGATGCCGGGGTGCAACCGGGGCAACTCAGCCAGGGCCTTCTCCTTGCCACGGAACTGATGGCGGGGGACGCTGCCGCCGTCGCGGGAGAAGAAGTCGTACATGCTCAAGCCGAGCTTGATGAGGAAGGCGCCGCGCTCCTTCGGCTTGCCTTGCTTGTGCGTGAGGAAGCGGGTGGGGGCGGAAAGTATCCCGGAGAAGGTGCTGAAGATCGGGATGGTCGTCTGCAGGGGCTTGACGTAGTGCGGAGCGATCTTCAAAAGTCGGTTGCGCTCGACCACGGATTCCTGGACGAGGCGGAATTCCCCGTTCTCGAGGTAGCGGATGCCGCCGTGGATCATGTGGGATGAGGCTCCGCTGGCGCCCTGGCAGTAATCGCCGCGTTCCACGAGGGCGACGTCCACGCCTTGGAGTGCCAAATCGCGGAAGGTTCCGACGCCGTTGATGCCGCCTCCGATGATCAGCACCTGGGCCTGCGGCCGTTCGCGGAGTGCCGAAACCGAAGCCCGACGTGGTGATCCTGCTGCGGAACCGGAATTGCTGGTGTATCCCAAAACTGCTCCCTTGGGCTTTGGTGTATGCGCTGCATCACTTGACGTCGCACCTTGCACAACTATTCTTCGAAGGAATGGAAAATGAAATCAAGCTAGTTGCACAAACGTGCAGAACGGAATTGAGATGCCACGATCACGACATTCAGAGGCCCTCCGGGCGGCACAGATGTACTACCTCCAGGACCTCACCATGGACGCCATTGCCCGCGAGCTTCGGACCTCGCGGTCAACCGTTTCCCGCTTGCTGTCTTCGGCCCGCGAGTCGGGACTGGTCCAGATCCAGATCCGCAGTCCCCTGGATTCCGCCCCTGAACTGGAGCGCATGATCCGCAACCACTACGGGGTCGATGTGCACGTGGTGCCCGTCCTGGACACCTTGAACGAGGCGGAAACCCTTGACCGGGTGGCGACGCAGGCGGCAAAGACCATTGGTCCCCTGGTGGATTCCAACGCCATCATCGGCGTGGCCTGGGGTGCCACCATCAGTGCCGTCAGCAGGCACCTGACACGCAAGATCACGCACGGCAGCACCATCGTGCAGCTCAACGGCGCCGGCAACATGCAGACCACCGGCATTACCTATGCCAGCGACATCATGCGCCGTTTCGGCATCGCCTTTGGTGCGCGGGTAGAACAGTTCCCGGTGCCCGCCTTCTTCGACCATGCCTCCACGAAGACCGCCATGTGGAATGAGCGCAGCGTCCAACGCGTGCTCGATCTGCAAGCCAGGATGAGCATCGCCATCTTCGGTGTCGGCTCGGTGCATTCGGACTACCCCAGCCACGTCTACGCAGGTGGGTACCTCGATGAAACGGACTTGAACTTGTTGGCCAGCTCGGACGTCGTGGGCGACGTTGCCACCGTCTTTTTCCGCGCCGACGGCTCTTCCGACGGCATCACCCTCAACGAGCGGTCAACAGGCCCAAGCCACGAGCAACTACGGCAGGTGCGTCGCCGGATCTGCGTCGTCTCTGGTGCATCCAAGATCAACGGGCTTCGTGGAGCACTCGAAGCGAAACTGGCAACAGATCTGATCCTGGACGAGGCCACGGCGAAGCGCCTGGTCAGTTTCGGCAGCCCTTCCTGAATAATTGAAGGACCCTGAAACATTCCCGGCATCGAGGTAGGTAGAGTCTTGGCTATGAAACCCTCGCCTAGGCTCAGTCTCAACAATGGTGTCTTGATTGACCAGTTGGGGTTCGGGCTCTACAAGGTGCCGCCGGCGGATGCCACTTCTTTGGTCGCCACTGCGCTGGGCGCCGGCTACAGGCATTTCGATACAGCGGCCATGTACGGCAACGAGACCGGGGTCGGACGCGGCATCGGCAGTGCGGTCATACCCCCGCCCGGCATCGACAGCAACACGGGAGGCTCCGGGGAAGGAACTCACGGCCTCTCCCGCGAAGACGTCTTTGTCACCACCAAGCTCTGGAACGACGACCAGGGGTACGACTCCACGCTGCGCGCCTTCGATACCTCCATGGCCAATCTCGGCCTCGACTACGTCGACCTGTACCTGATCCATTGGCCTTGCGCAGGGCGTGGATTGTTCCAGGAGAGCTACCGGGCAATGGAAACCCTGTACCGTGAGGGCCGGGTGCGCGCGATCGGCGTCTCCAACTTCCAGCCGGCCCACCTCGAAGCGCTCATGCAAAAGGCCGAAGTGGTCCCTGCGGTGAACCAAATTGAGCTGCACCCGTGGTTGCAGCAGACCAGGCTCCGGACCCTCCACGAGCAGTTGCGCATCCGCACGGAGGCGTGGAGCCCGTTGGGGCGTGGCCAGGTCCTCCAGGATCCGGCAGTCAGCGCGCTCGCGGATAAATATGGAAAGACACCTGCCCAAATCATCATCCGCTGGCACCTCCAGCTCGGAAATATCGTGATTCCCAAAGCCAGTACCGCGTCACGCATCCAGGAGAACTTCGACGTCTTCGGCTTCGAGCTTGATGCCGACGACATGGATGGCTTGGCCGCCCTCGAACGCCACCACCGCACCGGGTCACACCCGGACAACGTCAACTAGGACCTGCCGAATGGAACAAGTGGACACCAACCACTCCCCCGAACCCGCACCAGCCTCCCCACGGGAGTTCTTCAGCAAGGCCTTGGCCTCCAGGACGAGTGCCTCGGACATCGACCTCGACGGCAGCAACGTCGCCTATTGGTGCTACGAACCGGTCACGGTGACCCCGGCGACGCGCACCATACTGGTCATTCACGGTTTCCGCGGCGACCACCACGGCCTGCTCCGCGTAGTGGACCACCTGCCGGAAATGCGCGTCATCATGCCCGACCTTCCCGGCTTTGGCAGCTCGGAGCCTTTCGCCGGAGACACCCACACCGTGGAACGCTACGGGAAGTTCATCACCGGTTTCATGGCGGCCTTGGGCCTCGGAGCGGACACAGTTCTCTTGGGGCACTCCTTCGGATCCATCGTCGCCAGCCACTTCGCCGCCGCGAACCCCGGCGCCATCCGCCCGCTGATCCTGGTCAATCCCATCGCCGCTCGCGCGCTTGAGGGCCCCAAAGGCCTCATGACCAAGCTCGCGGTCCTGTACTACCAGGTCTCCGCCAAGCTCCCGCGCCGGCTTGGACTCGCCGTCTTGCGCAGCCGCCTCATTGTCCGCGTCATGAGCGCCGCGATGGCCAAGACCCGGGACAAGGAACTCCGGGCCTTTGTCCATGGCCAGCACGATGCGTACTTCTCCGCGTTCGCCGACCGCGCTAGCCTGCTGGAGTCTTTCCGGGCTTCGGTGTCCAGCCATGTGGCCGAGGTCGCCGGGCAATTGGACCTTCCTGTGTTGTTGGTGGCCGGCGAGAAAGACGAGATCGCGCTGCTCAAGGACCAGCACAAGCTACTGGAGATGCTCCCGGACGGCGCGCTGGAAGTGATTCCCGACGTCGGGCATTTGATCCATTACGAGACACCGGCGCCGGCCGCCGCCGCCATCCGCAGTTTCCTGGAGGAACACCCCGCGTGAAAATCGTCATAGATGCCCGCTTCACCCGCACGGACCATCATGACGGGATCAGCCGCTACGGATCGAGCCTCATCGCGGCGACGTCCAAGATCGCGGATGTCACCATGCTCATCAGTGACAAGCGCCAATTGGCGCTCCTCCCGGACGTCCCCTACGTTCACATCAGCAGCCCGCTGTCCCCCCGCGAACTGTTCGTGGCGCGTGAAGTCAACAAGCTCGGCGCCGACGTCGTGGTCTGCCCCATGCAGACCATGGGAACCTGGGGCCGCAAGTACGGGCTGGTCCTGACCCTGCACGACCTCATCTACTATGAGCACCCTGCCCCTCCGGGCTTCCTGCCCGCACCCGTGCGGCTGCTCTGGCGGCTCTACCACAAGGCCTACTGGCCGCAGCGATTGCTTCTCAACCGGGCCGACATTGTGGCGACCATCAGCCACACCACCGAGTCGCTCATGGCGAAGTTCAATCTCACGCGCCGCCCGGTCCGGATCGTGGGCAACGCGCCACAGCCGGGCCAGAAGCCGCGCGATCCCGCAGCCGGCGCCGAGAAATCCCTGCTCTACATGGGCTCTTTCATGCCCTACAAAAACGTGGAGACCATGATCCAGGGAATGGCCGATTTGCCAGGATTCACGCTGCATCTGCTCAGCAGGATCACCCCCCAGCGCCGTGCGGAGCTGGAGCCCCTGGTCCCGCCTGGCGCCCAGGTCGAGTTCCACAACGGCGTCACGGATGCCGAATACGATTCCCTCCTGCTCCGGGCCACCGCCCTCGTCAGCCTGTCCAAGGCAGAAGGTTACGGGCTGCCCCTGGTCGAGGCGATGGCACTTGGCACTCCCGTGATCGCCAGCGACACCCCCATCTTCCGTGAGGTCGGCGGGGACGCCGTGAGCTACGTACACCCCGAATCGCCCGGCGAGTTCGCCGCAGCGGTCAAGGCCCTTGAAGACGGCGAATTGTGGCAGGCACGGTCGCGCCGCTCCGTGGAACGCGCGGCTGATTTCAATTGGGACGAGTCTGCGCGCCAACTGCTGGCGGTGGCCGAAGAGATCGTTGCGATGCGGAGCCGCAAACGGCGCTGAGGACGCTAGAGGACGTCGACGCCGTCGAGCCGCAGTTGCACCGGTCCTGAGGTGCGCTTCGCCGCACTGGCGGCTTTGACGGCCCTCATGGAACGGGTGGCAACGGCTGCTTGGGCATACGGAATGAAGATCAGCGTCCGGACGTCCGGATCGTCGTCCCTCCCTGAAGCGCGCTGCGCCGATAGTGCAAGGGAGACCGGCGCTGGGCCCGCAGTGCGGAGCTGGATGGTGTCGGCCAGGCTTTCGGTGAAATGCACGACGTCGGCCCGCTTGCCCGTCACTGAGGCGATCCGCACGGCGGGCGGTAACTGGAGTTCCTGCCGCAGTGCCAGTTCTCGGGAGGCATATCCAGCGGGGTCCCAGCGCAGCAGGGCACCCGTCGCGGCGGTGTCGTCTGCGGTGACAACGACGAGCCCGCCTTCGTTCGCGGGCCGCACGAGGGCCGCGGCATTGAACCATCGCCGAACGGTGTCCTCCCCGGCGCGCAGGTTTTCCCTGCGCAGGAGCGAATTGCCATCCAGGAGCAGCGCCGCTGCGTAGCCGCCGGCTGCGATCGGCTCAGCCCCCACGGTCGCCACCACCAGGGCGCGGGCATCGGACACTGTGGCTTTGACTTGGTCTCCCGACGATGTCACCACAGCCTTGCCTGGAAAAGCCCTGCCCAGTTCTTCCGCTGTCCGCAGCACACCGGCTGCGCCTCTGCGAAGGCGGCCTGCGCCGCAATGCCGGCAACGCCATTCCGGGGCCGGCGTGGAGCACCAGCGGCACTGCGGCAGGGCCGATTGTCCGGCGATGGCGAGGGGTCCCTGGCAGTTGTTGCACCTGGCGGTTTCGCGGCACTCCTCGCAGACAAGGGAGGGGGCGTAGCCGGCCCGGGCCACCTGCACCAGGACGGGGCCGCGTTCCAGTCCCTCTTTGGCGGCCCGCCAGGCGGCGCCGGGCAATCGTGCGATCTTCGCCAAGGGGTCGTGCTCCTGCTCGAAGCTGTCAGCCGTATTGAGCACCCGGGGCGTCCTGGCGCGGACCACTTGCCGGGGAGCTTCCACCGGCACGGCCCACCCGCCCTCAACGAGCCGTTGAAGCTCGGTGCTGCGGCTATGCGCAGCCATGAGGCACGCCGCTGATTCCTGTTCGGAACGCAAGAGCAGGATTTCCCTGGTGTGGGCGTAGGGAGCGCGCTGGTCAATGTGGAGGTCGTCGCCGTCGTCCCAGCACACCACGAGGCCAAGGTCCTGCACCGGAGCGTACGCGGCGGAGCGGGTGCCGACAGCCACCTGTGCCGCGCCGCTGAGGAGCCGGAGGTAGCTCCGGTACCGCGGCGTCTGGCCGTCGTCGGCCGTCAGCCGCGCGACGTCTCCTGGTGGCAGGACAGCGCGCAGTGCCGCCTCCATGCGGTCGAGATCACGATAGTCGGGAACGACGACGACGGCGCCCCGCCCTGAGGAGCGGACTGCCGCCACCGCGGATGCCACGAGCTCGGGCCAGCCTGCGGTTCCAAAACCCTGCGTTGCCGTCAAGACCGCGCGGGGTGAGCCACCCCCGGCCAGGTGTTGCAAGTATGGCGCTCCATTGGTGTAGGAAGCCCACGCCGCGTGCGCCTGCGAGGCCGAGCCCTGGGACGGGATGCCCTGGGGGGCCTCGGTGTGTTCGGCAGGGGTGGCCGGCTCGTCCGAAAGGGAATCGCCGGACAGGAGCAGCTTCTCCAGCCGCGCGACGCGGGGCGGAATGGCGGTCCGGAGGACATCGCTGAGCGTTCCGGCGTAGCGGGCCGCGACACTCGTGGCAAGGTCCAGCAACGCCGGAGTCAGCACCGGGACGGCTGAAACCACCTTGAGAAGGGGAGCCAGGGCATGCCCGGCTTCCGACGATTCCATGCGCTCCAGGACGTAGCCGCTGAGTTCCTGGCCGCTGAAGCGGACTTTGACCCGGACGCCTGCCAGGGCCGTCCCCTCCAACTCGGCCGGGACACTGTAGTCAAAGGGCCTGTCGAGATGCGGCAAGGATGATTCGATCAAGACCCGCGCCACCGGGTTGCTCGCCGCGAGCGGCGGCCCGCCGACGTCGTTCCCGCGCGAGGGGAAGCCTTGGAGCAGGGACGGCTGATGGGCCGGCGAAGACGACACCATGGCAAACGGAAGCAACGAACCATCGCTCATGCTTGTCACCTCCCTGGAGTGCCGGATGCCTTCGTCCAATCCAAGCAGGCCCCACCGACAATTCCGGATTCCGGCTGGCACCGACTGTCACGGGCAAGCCGTTTCAGGCGTTGAAGAATTCCTTCAATTCGTCCACGCGGTCCAATCGTTCCCACGTGAAATCCGGCTCGTCGCGGCCGAAGTGGCCATGCGCCGCCGTCTTGGCGTAGATGGGGCGCTTGAGGTCGAGGGCGTCAATGATGGCGCGCGGACGGAGGTCGAAGATCTCCGCAATCGCTTCGCTGATCTTGGCCGGGTCGACAGTCTCGGTACCAAAGGTTTCCACGTAGGTACCCACCGGACGTGCCTGGCCGATCGCGTAGGCGATCTGGATTTCGGCCCGCTTGGCCAAGCCTGCTGCCACAACGTTCTTTGCTACCCAGCGCATCGCGTAGGCCGCCGAGCGGTCCACCTTCGACGGATCCTTGCCGGAGAAGGCACCGCCACCGTGGCGGGCCATGCCGCCGTACGTATCAACGATGATCTTGCGGCCTGTCAGCCCGGCATCGCCGACGGGACCGCCGATGACGAAGGCGCCGGCGGGATTCAGGATATTCGCGACGTGGGAGATATCCAGGTTGGCCGCAGCCAGGACGGGGTCGATCACGTGCGAGGCGAGATCGGCGCGCAAGAGATCGAGGTGGGTTCCCTCTGCGTGCTGGCTGGAGATAACCACCGTTTCAACGGAAACCGGACGGTCACGGTCGTAGCCGACCGTCACCTGGGTCTTGCCGTCGGGGCGCAAGTAGGCCAGTTCGCCGCTCTTGCGGACTTCGGTAAGGCGCTCCGAAAGGCGGTGTGCGAGCCAAATGGGCGTCGGCATGTAGGACGGGGTCTCATCGCTCGCGTAGCCGAACATGATGCCCTGGTCACCGGCGCCCTGAAGGTCGTAGTCGTCCTCCTGGCGGCCTTCGCGGGCTTCGAGCGAATTGAAGACGCCACCGGCGATGTCGTTGGACTGCTGTCCGATGGAGACAGACACGCCGCAACGGGCGCCGTCAAAGCCATTGGCCGACGAGTCGTACCCTATTCCGAGGATGGTCTCGCGGACGATCTGCGGGATTTCAACATACGCGTCCGTCGTGACTTCACCGGCTACATGCACCAAGCCCGTGGTGGCCATGGTTTCAACAGCCACGCGCGACTCAGGGTCTGCCGCCAGGAGCGCATCAAGGATGGCGTCGCTGATCTGGTCGCAGATTTTGTCCGGGTGCCCTTCCGTAACCGACTCCGAGGTGAAGAGCCGGAGCTTGGACGGGGTGCCGTGGGATTCATGGTGCAGCGGTAAAGTCACTCGACTACCTTACTCGGTTGGGGGCGGCCGGCTTCCGCCGTATGTCCCTATGCTAAGGATGGACCAGCCAGGAAATGAGCCTCGCCCGGCGCCTACGTCGCGGGGCGTACTCGGCTTAGTTCAGTGCTGATCCGGTCAATGACAGCGGCCGCGACGTCGGATTTGGAACCCGCCGCCGACTGCGGCGCCGCGCCATGGCCGGAGAGAATGATCACAGAGTTCTGGTCCTGGCCGAACACTCGCCCGACGCCGACCTGGTTGACCACCAAAAGGTCGCAGCCTTTGCGTTTGAGCTTGGCGGTGGCGTGTTCCAGGACGTCGCCGTCTTCGTCCCCGGTTTCGGCCGCAAACCCGATGATCAACTGCGTGGATGCCGCGGCGTCGCGGCGCACTACCAGTTCATGCAGGATGTCCGGGTTCTGCACGAGGCGCACCACGGGGGCGTCGTTGCCGTTGACCTTCTTGATTTTCGTGTCTGAAACCTCGGCAGGACGGAAATCCGCCACAGCCGCGGCCATGATCACGACGTCGGAGCCGACGGCGGCTTCCAGCGCGGCGTCACGGAGCTCCAGTGCGGATTCAACCTGGACCAGTTCGACGCCGGCAGGTGCCTGGACGTCCATGTGGGCAGCGAGGAACCTCACACGCGCTCCTGCGTCAAGGGCCGCGGCGGCCAGCGCAACACCCTGCTTGCCGGAAGACCTGTTCCCAAGGAAACGGACCGGATCCAGGGCTTCCCGGGTGCCGCCTGCGGAAATCGTGATGGTGCGCCCTGCCAGGGGTTTGGGTCCAGCAAGCGGGGTTGAGGGCGAGGAGGGGTCGACCAAAGCCATGGCGGCCGCGAAGATCGCTTCCGGCTCGGGCAGCCTGCCCGGCCCGGAATCCGCTCCTGTCAGACGGCCCACCGCGGGTTCCAGGACGGTGATACCCCTGCTGCGCAGTGTTTCCACATTCGCCTGGGTGGCTTGGTTGCGCCACATTTCGGTGTGCATCGCCGGAGCGAAAAGCACCGGACCATGCGCCATGAGCAGTGTGTTGGTGAGCAGATCCCCCGCTTGGCCGGTTGCCGCCTTGGCCAGCAGGTCGGCAGTTGCCGGCGCGACCACAATGAGATCCGCTTCATGGCCGAGGCGGACGTGGTTGACCTTCTCGACGTCGTCAAAGACGCTGTTGCTCACCGGATTGCCCGAGAGGGCCTCCCACGTAGCCACACCGACAAAGCGGATGGCGGCCTCCGTGGGAATGACCGTGACGTTGTGTCCGGCTTCAGTAAAAAGCCGGAGGAGCGATGCAACCTTGTAGGCTGCGATCCCTCCCCCGACTCCGAGGACTATGCGCACGTGACCTCCGTCAACAGGCAGTCTGTTTACTCTGCGGGCTCGATGGGCGTGGAAACCAGCAGGCCTTCGTTGATCTCGCGCAGGGCGATGGAAAGCGACTTCTCGTTCAGCTTGGTGTCGACCAGCGGGCCAACGTACTCGAAGAGGCCCTCGTGCAGCTGGGCGTAGTACGCGTTGATCTGGCGCGCGCGCTTGGCGCCGAAAATCACCAGGCCGTACTTTGAATCGGCAGCAGCAAGCAGCTCGTCGATCGGCGGGTTGATGATGCCTTCAAGGTTCGTGGACACGAATTCTCCAAATTCTAACGGGCTGACAAGTGCTAGCGCTTAGCGCTGGTGCGGGGTAAGCCCCATGAGTGAAACAAGCTCGTCCGCTGCCCGGCGTACGTCGTCATTGATGACGGTGTGGTCAAACTCCGGTTCAGCGGCAAGTTCCAGTTTAGCGGTTTCCAGCCGTCGCTGCTGTTCCTCCGGGGTTTCGGTGCCGCGGCCCACCAAGCGGCGGACCATTTCGTCCCAGCTGGGCGGAGCGAGGAACACGAAGTTGGCGTCCGGAACTGCCGCCTTGACCTGGCGGGCGCCCTGCAGATCGATCTCCAACAGCACGGACCTGCCTTCGGCGATGGCGGCGTCCACGGTGCTGCGGAGCGTGCCGTAGCGGTTCATTCCGTGGACGACGGCCCACTCAAGCAACTGGCCGTCCGCAACGAGTGCGTCGAATTCTTCGGCGGACTTGAAGTAGTAGTGGACACCGTCCTTCTCCCCCGGCCGCGGTGCGCGGGTGGTGGCTGAAACCGACAGCCAGACCTCGGGGTAATTGTCCCGGATATACGTGGATACTGTTCCCTTGCCAACGGCAGTGGGGCCTGCGAGGACGGTCAGTCCCGGATTCTTGCTCACATCGTCCTTCGTGGAGATTCTATATATGCTGCGTATCTTCTAAACGCCGCATTTGTTGAACGCTGCATTCGTTTAAACTCTGTATTTGTCTTCCATAAAATCTATCAGCGACCGGGATTGGTGAATTCCCAGGCCCCTGAGCCTGCGTGAAGGAGCGATCCCGATCTCCGCCATGATGGCCGCTGCCCGTACCGGGCCAATGCCCGGTACGGCCTCGATCAGCTCGGAAACGCGCATTCGGGCGATGGCCTCGTCAGTCTGCGCCGACTTGATCAGACCGGCAATGCTGAGTTCGCCCGTCCTGAGCTGTTCCTTCGCGAGTGCGCGTCTTGCCCGGGCTCTCGCTGCCTTTTCCAAGGCATCGGAACGTTCCTCTGGCGACAGAGCCTTTAAGGTCACTGACACATCCCCCTTTGGCCGGCATCGAGTGCGTAGCGGATTGGACTGATCCCGAAGCTATCGCGTGCCCAGTGCGGAGCGCAATGCATTGGACCGACGAAGATCAGGCTCAGGCTTCCAGCAAGCCGTCGCGGGTGGACTCGGTGGCGGATCGTAGTCCGGCAATCGTTGGACCAGCCGCCAGGATTCCGCGGCTCGACGTCCCGAGGACCGCCGGGTATGCCGCGCCGAAAGTGGCACGCAGATCCGCCGGCGTGGCTCCTTGCGCGCCCAGCCCGGGCGCAAGGATGGGCCCGTGGACGGCGTCGAGGTCCAGCCCGAGTTCCACGAGCGCCCTGCCGATCGTGGCACCCACCACGAGACCGACAGACCCCATGGCACCGGGATAACGGCGGTTCTCCTCGGCCGCGGCCTCGGCGATCCGCCGGGCCACCGATTCCGTACCGCCAACATGCTGCACGGACTTGCCCTCCGGGTTGGACGTCAGGGCGAGCACGAAAACACCACGGCCGGACTCCGCCGCGAGGTCGAGCGCCGGGCGCAGCGACTCGAAGCCGAGGTACGGGCTCAGCGTCACCGAGTCTGCTGCCAAGGCGGAGCCATCCCGTAGCCAGGCGTCGGCGTAGGCAGCCATCGTGGAGCCGATGTCTCCGCGCTTGGCGTCGGCGATGCTCAATACTCCGGCGTCCGATGCGACCGCGAGGGTCCGTTCCAGGACCGCCATGCCTGCCGAGCCGTGACGCTCATAGAGTGCCACCTGCGGCTTGACCGCGGCAGCGAGCGTTGCCACAGCCTCCACGACGGTGAGCGAAAAGCGCTCCAGGCCGGCGACGTCGTCGTTCAATCCCCAGTCCGCCAAGAGCCCCGGGTGGGGGTCAATGCCGACGCACAAGGGGCCGCGGGCTGCCATTGCGGCAGCCAGGCGGGAACCGAAAGGCTCCCTTCCCGGCTGCGCAAGTGAACGCTGCCCGGCTGCGGCAGACTCAGGCATTGACGGCCTCGGCTGCCGCGGCCTGGGAAGCTGACAGTGCCGCTGCGTGCTCCTGCAGGCTCGTCACCGACCACTCGTAGGTGCGCAGTGCCTCGATGGCCTGCACGGCGGCGTTGAACTCGGCAACCGTAGTGATGCAGGGGATGCCGATGGACGTTGCGGCCGCCCGGAGTTCGTAGCCGTCGCTGCGGGCCTCGCCGCCGGAAGGCGTGTTGAAGACCATGTCGATTTCGCCGGCGATGATGAGGTCCGCGATGGTTCCTTCGCCTTCGGCGCTGCTGCCCTCGGCAACCTTGCGGACCGGGGTGGCCTGGATGCCGTTGCGGCGCAGGACATCCGCAGTGCCACCCGTCGAGACGATCTCGAAACCGAGATCGGACAGGCGCTTGACGCCCATGATCACCGATCGCTTGTCCCGGTTGGCCACAGAGACGAAGATCTTGCCTTCGGTGGGCAACGCGTTGTTGGCCGCGGCCTGGCTCTTGGCGAAAGCGGTGTCGAAGTGCTTGTCGATGCCCATGACCTCACCGGTGGAGCGCATTTCCGGGCCGAGCAGCGAGTCCACTACCTTGCCTTCAGGGGTCCTGAAGCGGCTGAACGGCAGCACGGCCTCCTTCACCGCGACAGGCGCGTCGAGCGGCAGGGTTGAACCGTCGCCCGTCTCCGGCAGCATCTTGTAGGCGCTGCGGAGCTGGTTGATGGTGACGCCGGTGCCGATCAGGGCCGCAGCCTTGGCCATTTGCACGCCCGTTGCCTTTGAGACGAACGGAACGGTGCGGGAAGCGCGCGGGTTGGCCTCAAGCACGTAGAGCACGTCTGAAGCCAGCGCGAACTGGATGTTGATGAGGCCACGGACGCCGACGCCTTCAGCGATGGCCCGGGTGGCCGTGCGGACGCGTTCGATCACGTTGCTGCCCAGGGTGATCGGGGGCAGGACGCACGCGGAGTCACCGGAGTGGATGCCGGCTTCCTCGATGTGCTCCATGATGCCGCCGAGGTACATGTCCGTGCCGTCGAAGAGCGCATCGACGTCGATTTCGACGGCGTCCTCGAGGAAGCGGTCGATCAGCACCGGGTGGTCCGGGGTGATTTCGGTGGCGTTGGCGATGTAGCGCGAGAGGTTGGCCTCGTCGTAGACGATCTCCATGCCGCGTCCGCCCAGCACGTAGGACGGACGGACGAGGACCGGGTAGCCGATTTCGTCGGCGATCTTCTTCGCGTCCTCGAAGGACACAGCGGTGCCGTTCTTCGGGGCGATCAGTCCGGCCTGGTCAAGCACGCGCGAGAACATGCCGCGGTGCTCGGCAAGGTCGATCGCTTCCGGGGAGGTACCCAGGATCGGCACGCCGGCGTCCGCCAGCTGCTGTGCGAGTTTGAGCGGGGTCTGTCCGCCGAGCTGCACGAACACGCCCATGACGCCGCCCGTGCGCTCCTCGGCCGCGATGACTTCGAGGACATCCTCGAGAGTCAACGGTTCGAAGTAGAGGCGCGTTGAGACGTCGTAGTCCGTGGAGACGGTTTCCGGGTTGCAGTTGACCATGACGGTCTCGTAACCGGCCTTGCGCAACGCCATGGAGGCGTGGACGCACGAGTAATCGAACTCGATGCCCTGGCCGATGCGGTTCGGTCCCGAACCCAGGATGATGACGGAAGGCTTGGAGTGCAGGCCGACCTCGTCCTCCTCGTCATATGACGAGTAGTGGTACGGGGTGTAGGCGGCAAATTCAGCGGCACAGGTGTCCACCGTCTTGTAAACCGGACGGATGCCCAGGGCCTGCCGGACGCCGCGGACAACGGCCTCCGGGTTGTGCGTCAGGGCGCCGATCTGCTCGTCCGAGAAACCGTGGCGCTTGGCGTTGCGGAGCATGTCTTCCGTCAGGGCGCCGGCCTTGCGGATCTCGTGGGACATTTCGTTGAGCAACTGCAGCTGGTCGAGGAACCACGGATCGATCTTGGTTGCGGCGTAGAGTTCCTCAACCGAGGCGCCGCCGAGCAGGGCGCGCTGGACCTGGTGGAGGCGGTCCGTCGTCGGGCGCTTGGACTTCTCGATGAGTTCCGGAACTTCCCATTCGGGAACGTGGCTGAAGTCCAGCTGCGAGCCCTTCTGCTCAAGGGAGCGAAGGGCCTTCTGCAGGGCTTCCGTGAAGTTGCGGCCCATGGCCATGGCTTCACCGACGGACTTCATGGTTGTGGTCAGCGTGTTGTCCGCGGCCGGGAACTTCTCGAACGCGAATCGCGGAACCTTGACGACGACGTAGTCGAGCGTCGGCTCGAACGATGCCGGAGTCTTCTGCGTGATGTCGTTGGGGATCTCGTCCAAGGTGTAGCCCAGGGAGAGCTTGGTGGCGATCTTGGCGATCGCGAAGCCGGTGGCCTTGGAAGCCAGCGCCGAGGATCGCGAAACCCGCGGGTTCATTTCGATGACGACGACGCGTCCCGTGTCCGGCTCGATGGCGAACTGGATGTTGCAGCCACCCGTGTCGACGCCGACTTCGCGGATGACGGCGATGGAGATGTCGCGCAGCCTCTGGTACTCGCGGTCCGTCAGGGTCAGGGCCGGGGCAACCGTGATGGAGTCGCCCGTGTGGACACCCACCGGATCGAAGTTCTCGATGGAGCAGACAACAACGACGTTGTCGTTCTTGTCGCGCATCATCTCCAGCTCGTACTCTTTCCAGCCGAGGATGCTCTCTTCGAGCAGGACCTCGGAGGTGGGGCTGTACTGCAGGCCCTGGCCCACGATGCGGCGCAGGTCGTCCTCGTTGTACGCCAGCCCCGAGCCCAGGCCGCCCATGGTGAAGGATGGGCGGACAACCATCGGGTAGCCGAGGTCTTCCGCCGCAGTCAGTGCTTCATCCATGGTGTGGATGATGTGGCTGCGCGCCGACTCGGCGCCGCAGCGTTCCACGACGCCCTTGAACTTTTCGCGGTCCTCGCCGAGTTCGATCGCGGCAATGTTGGCACCGATGAGTTCGACGTTGTACTTCTCGAGCACGCCGTTCTTGTCGAGCGCGATGGCCGTGTTGAGGGCCGTCTGTCCACCCAAGGTAGGCAGGACGGCGTCCGGGCGCTCCTTGGCGATGATCTTTTCCACTACCTCCGGGGTGATGGGCTCCACGTAGGTGGCATCGGCGAACTCGGGGTCCGTCATGATGGTGGCCGGGTTGGAGTTCACGAGGATGACGCGCAGGCCCTCCTCTTTGAGCACCCGCAGGGCCTGGGTTCCGGAGTAGTCGAATTCGGCCGCCTGGCCGATGACGATCGGGCCGGACCCGATAACGAGGACGCTCTTGAGATCTGTACGCTTTGGCATTACTTGGTGTCCTCGTTCTTCGCGGAGTTCGATGTCTGAGTGTCGGTGCCCTGTGCGGCGTCCTGGCCGTTCTTCGTGCTCTCCATCAGCTCGATGAAGCGGTCGAAGAGGTAGGCGGCGTCGTGCGGTCCGGCCGCGGCTTCGGGGTGGTACTGGACCGAGAAGGCCGGAATGTCGAGGCAGGCGAGTCCTTCGACGACGTCGTCGTTGAGGCTCACGTGGCTGACCTCGACCCGGCCGAAGCGCTCTTCGGGAGCCATGGTGGCACCGTCCATGGGAGCGTCGACGGCGAAGCCGTGGTTCTGCGAGGTGATTTCGACTTTGCCCGTGCGGCGGTCCATCACCGGCTGGTTGATTCCGCGGTGGCCGTACTTGAGCTTGTAGGTACCGAATCCGAGGGCGCGGCCCAGGATCTGGTTGCCGAAGCAGATTCCGAAGTACGGCAGCTTCTCATCGAGCACGGAGCGGAGCAGTTTCACCTGGGCATCCGCCGTGGCGGGGTCGCCGGGGCCGTTGGACATGAAGAAGCCGTCAGGGTTGACTGCCTTGACGTCTTCCAGTGTTGCGGTGGCCGGCAGGACATGGACACGTACGCCGCGTTCGGCGAAGCGGACCGGGGTCATGGCCTTGATGCCAAGGTCGATCGCGGCCATGCTGAATTTCGGCTCGCCGTCCCAGCCATGGTCCGCGGGCTCGACGACGTATGCTTCGTCGATGCTCACTTCTTCGGCCAAGCGGGCACCTTCCATGGGTGCGCTGGCCAGGACGGTGTCCAGGAGCTCCTTGTCGGTGGCCTGGGCTGCCTCGCCGGAGAAGATTCCGGCCCGCATGGTCTTGTGCTCACGCAGGTGCCGGGTGATGGCGCGGGTGTCCACGGCCTGGATGCCGACGATGCCCTGTTCGACGAGCTCTGCGTCGAGGCTGCGCTCCGAGCGCCAGTTCGATGGGCGTCGCGCGGCGTCGCGGACCACGTAGCCGGCCACCCAGATGCGGCGGGACTCGGCGTCTTCTTTGTTCACACCGGTGTTCCCGATATGCGGAGCGGTCTGGACCACCAGTTGGCGGGCGTAGGAGGGGTCCGTAATGGTTTCCTGGTAGCCGGTCATACCGGTGGCGAAGACCGCCTCGCCCAGGGCCACGCCCGTGGCGCCATAGCTGCGGCCGCGGAACGTGCGGCCGTCTTCGAGGACCAGCACTGCCGCGGAGGACTCTGCTGGGTTGGTATTGCCTGTCACTGCGTTGGTGTCCGTCACTTTGTTACTTTCCACTATCGGCATCTGCCTGGGGGGCTGCAGAGATCAATTCTTGAAGTGCTTCGAGGAGCGGTTGCTTGTCAGCGGCGCGCCTGGGCCTGAATCCGGTATCGAGTTCGTGTTCTCCAAGCATCCAGCTCAAGACCACGAGCCCATCCTTCTCCACGAACTTGCCTGCCATTCCGGTGGCGCTGCCGCAATCGGTCACGGCTTCCGCCGGAACGAACAATGGTGCGGTCCCCTTCCGGTCGAAGAGGATGCCTTCCGGATGGATGCTCATTTCCGCGTTGCCGCGGAAGCCAAGCCCGTGGACGGCCACCCGGTCGAGCCAGTCTCCCGCCGTCGTCGTGGCCACATACTGCCCTTCAGCCACAATGCCTGCCGGGCTGAGCAGTTCAGGTAGATCCGGAAGCTGCCCGAGGCCGGCCTGCCGCTTGAGCCTGCCCCGCCAACCTATCGCAATGAGTCCGGCCGCGACCGCGGCGAGAACCACGACGAGGAGCAGCGAAGCAATCTTGGTGTCCATCAGTTGCTGCCGGCGCCGGCCGGCTCCGCTTCGTAGCGGTACGGCGTGTTGAGCTTTCCGTCCAGCACGGTCGGGTGGCCCTTGAAGAAGGTGGCGACGACGGCGCCGGGCAGCTCTTTGCCCGCAAAGGGTGAGTTCCGGCCCATGGTCGCCATCTTATGCGGATCCACGGTCCACCGGGCAGCCGGATCCACGAGGATGACGTTCGCGGGCTCGCCGGCCTCGAGCGGACGTCCCTGATCCGCCACGCGGCCAATGGCCGCGGGAACCGTGGACGTGACCCGGGCGAAGTCGGCCCACGTCATGAGCCCCGTTTCGATCATGGTTTCCTGGACTACCGACAAAGCAGTCTCCAGTCCCGTCATGCCCATGGCCGCCTGGGCCCACTCGCACTCTTTGTGCTCGCTCGGGTGCGGGGCGTGGTCCGTGCCGACGACGTCGATGGTGCCGTCCGCGAGCCCGGCACGGAGCGCCTGGACATCCGCGTCGGTGCGCAGGGGCGGGTTGACTTTGTAGACGGGGTCGTAGCTGCGGACCAGTTCGTCGGTGAGCAGCAAGTGGTGGGGTGTGACCTCCGCGGTGACGTTGATCCCGCGTTCCTTGGCCCAACGGACGATCTCCACCGAGCCGGCGGTGGATACGTGGCAGACGTGGAGGCGCGAACCGACGTGCTGGGCCAGCAGGACGTCCCGGGCGATGATGCTTTCCTCGGCGACTGCCGGCCACCCGGCCAGGCCGAGGACCGCGGACACGGTGCCCTCGTTCATCTGGGCACCCGCGGTGAGGCGGGGTTCCTGCGCGTGCTGGGCTACGACGCCGTCGAACGCCTTGACGTACTCCAGGGCGCGGCGCATCAGCACGGGATCGTGGACGCAGATTCCGTCGTCGGAGAAGACCCGGACCTGCGCGCGGGAGTCCGCCATGGCGCCGAGTTCGGCGAGCTGCTCGCCGGCGAGCCCGACCGTAACGGCGCCCACCGGGCGGACGTCCACCCAACCGGAGGCGCGGCCCAGGCTGTGGACCTGCTCGACGACGCCGGCCGTGTCCGCCACCGGGTTGCTGTTGGCCATGGCGTGGACCGCGGTGTAGCCGCCAAGGGCCGCGGCGCGGGTGCCCGTCTCCACGGTTTCCGCGTCTTCGCGGCCAGGTTCGCGCAAGTGCGTGTGGATGTCTACCATGCCCGGAAGCGCCACGAGGCCCGCGGCCTCGATCACGGTGGCGCCGTCGGCGGTAAGGCCGGTGCCGCGCTCAGCGATGACGCCGTCGCGGATCAGCAGGTCCTCGGCGTCGCCACCCAGGATGGCCGCACCTCGGATCAAAAAGGTACCCGTTGCTGTCCCTGTTGAGGTCTGGGTCATCAGTTGCTCTCCTTATCGGAACGGGCGGTGCCCGGCATGGGGGCGGCTTCACGGGAATCCCCCGAGAGCAGCAAGTACAGGGCGGCCATCCGGACCGACACGCCATTGCGGACCTGGGCCAGGACGGTGGAGCGCGGCGAATCGGCGGCGGCGGAAGAAATCTCCAGCCCGCGGTTCATGGGGCCGGGGTGCATGATGATGGTGTCCTTGAGCCCGAGGTCGTCGAGGGCGCGGAGGCGGGCATCGTCGAAGCCCCAGCGCCGCGAATACTCGCGGGTGGAAGGGAAGAAGGAAGCGTTCATGCGCTCACCTTGGACGCGCAGCATCATCATGGCGTCCACTCCGGCCTCGAGGGTCTCGTCGAGGTTGTAGCTGACCTTGCAAGGCCAGTGTTCGACGCCGATCGGCAGCAAAGTGGGCGGGGCCACCAGGGTTACTTCCGCACCAAGCGTGCGCAGGAGCCACACGTTGGAGCGGGCGACGCGGGAGTGCAGGACATCGCCGGCGATGGCGACGCGCATGCCCGTGAGGTCGGCGCCTGTGGACGCCGAGCCGTGCAACGAGGACCAGTGGCGACGCATCGTGAAGGCGTCCAGGAGTGCCTGCGTGGGGTGTTCGTGGGTGCCGTCCCCGGCGTTGATGACGGCCGCGTCGATCCAGTCGGTGGCAGCCAGGCGGTGCGGAGCCCCGGAAGCCCAGTGGCGGATGACTACCGCATCGGCCCCCATGGCGGCGAGCGTCTGCGCGGTGTCCTTGAGGGACTCGCCCTTCGAAACCGAGGAACCCTTGGCCGCGAAGTTGATGACGTCGGCGGACAGCCGCTTCGCCGCGGCCTCGAAGGAAATGCGGGTGCGGGTGGAGTCCTCGAAGAAGAGGTTGACCACGGTGCGGCCGCGCAGGGCGGGCAGCTTCTTGACCTCCCTGTCCCCCACTGCAGCCATCTCTTCGGCGGTGTCCAGGATCCGGATGGCGTTCTCGGCGCTCAGGTTCTCGGTGGAGAGCAGGTGTTTCATGCGCCCGCCTCGATCACTACTTCATTGATGGGCTGGCCATCAACGGAATCGAGTTCCTCGAGGTGGACCCGGACCTTTTCCGAAGAAGACGTGGGCAGGTTCTTGCCGACGTGGTCCGCGCGGATCGGCAGTTCGCGGTGCCCGCGGTCCACGAGGACGGCAAGGCGGACGATGCGTGGCCTGCCGAGGTCGATGATGGCGTCAAGGGCTGCCCGGATGGTGCGGCCCGAGTACAGGACGTCATCGATGAGGACAACAACCTTGTTGTCGATGCCGGACAACGGCAGCTTGGTGGGGTATGGAGGCCTGGCGGGCTGGTGCGAAAGATCGTCACGGAACATGGTGACGTCCAGCTGACCGACAATCGCGGAAGCGTTGACGGACGGATCCGCGGCGGCGATTTTCTCTGCCAGCCGCACTGCCAGCGGATAACCGCGGCGCGGGATGCCCAAAAGAACCAGGTCCTGGGAGCCTTTGTTGGCTTCGAGGATCTCGTGGGCGATACGAGTGAGCGCACGATCGATATCCGCGTGGTTGAGAACAACCCGGGACGGCACCGGCGCAGTGACTTCAGTCATCGCTCGTCTCCCCTTTCCCCGCCTCACGGGACGGAATTAAAAAAGGAACATTTGCTCTTCAAAATTACCACAGGGCTCAGGCCCGCCGGACGCGCCCGGGGCCAGGGCGCTGCGTTTTAGCTCACAGTTGCGGGTACGACGAAGGGCCGGTGCCCGCGGTTTCCCGTGGCTCCGGCCCTTCGTCTGCTTCCAATGCCGCTTATGCGAGCAGTGAAGGCTTCAGCGTCTGCAAGCGGCCGAGGAGGCCGTTGATGAACGCAGGAGATTCGTCGGTGGACATGACCTTGGCCAGGGCTACCGCTTCGCTGACTGCTACGCCGTCAGGCACGTCGTCGTTGTAGAGGAGTTCCCAGGCGCCGATCCGCAGGATGATGCGGTCTACCGCCGGCATCCGCTCCAAGGTCCAGCCCTGGGCGTAGGTCTGCAGGAACTCGTCGATGGTGGGCTGCATGGCAACCACGCCTTCCACGATGTCCACCGTGTACGGGTTGACGACGAGGTCGGTCATTTCCCGGCGGGCCTTCAAGACCTCGAAAGCGGAGGCGGAACGCTGCTCCGCCTCGAACAGTACTTCGAGGGCCCTGTTACGGGCCTTACCACGGGCGCTCACTAGTCGTTGACCCGGCCCAGGTAGCTGCCGTCGCGGGTGTCGACCTTGACCTTGGTGTTGTTCTCAACGAAGAGGGGCACCTGGATCTCGTAGCCGGTCTCGAGGGTAGCCGGCTTGGTTCCGGCCGAGGAGCGGTCGCCCTGCAGGCCCGGCTCGGTGTAGGTGATTTCGAGGACAACGCTCGGGGGCAGTTCGATGTAGAGCGGGGTGCCCTCGTGGATGGCGATGTTGACCATCTGGTTTTCCAGCATGAAGTTGGTGGCGTCGCCTACCGTGGCACCGGAAACCGTGATCTGGTCGAAGTCCTGGGTGTCCATGAACACGAAGTCCGCGCCGTCCTGGTACAGGTACTGGTAGTCGCGGCGGTCAACCGTGGCGGTTTCGATCTTGAGGCCGGCGTTGAAGGTCTTGTCGACCACTTTGCCCGACATGACGTTGCGCATCTTCGTGCGCACGAACGCGCCGCCCTTGCCCGGCTTGACGTGCTGGAACTCAATGATGTTCCAGAGCTGGCCCTCGAGCTTCAGCACGGTTCCATTCTTGATGTCATTTGTGGTTGCCACTAGTATCCTCTGGTTTCTCTCACTGGTGCTAGCTACCGCTTTAGCTACTGGTTTAGCTTCCAGCCGACTATGCCAAGCAGGCATGCCGTGACGGCCGCCAGCGCGTATTTATCAAAAATCCAAAGTCCATTCTACCGGCAAAATGCGCCGAGCCTGGCCGCGCCCGTGTCAGGAGGCGAACTCGAGGACGTTCCGGGCGCGCTGCAGGGCCACAGCAGAGGAGTAGATCAGCGAAGCGTCGGCCGCCAAGGCGACCCGCAGGTCCAAGGCCTTGGTAAACGATTCTGCAGCGGCGACGTGATTGCCGGCCACAAAATAGGCCCGCCCCAAATATTGGTGGACGACAGGTTCCTTGGCGGTGCCGTGGACTTCGCCCAGGAGTTGGCGGAAGAGCTCCACGGCCCGGTCAAAGCGGTTGGTGGCACGGTGCAGTTCGGCCTCGAAGATCCGCAATTTGAACGACTCGGGATCGTTGTAGCGCGCCTCGGCCAACAACTCGGCGGCTTCACCCGGGTGGCCTTCGAGCATGAGGGCCATGATGCGGTCGGCCGGATCGCTCGACTCGGCCAGTGCGGACTGCATGGCTTCCTCGTTGACGATGGCCGGCAGGAGGGTGTCAGGGTTGGTGCGCACCCCGGGGAATCCGCCCGTGGGCCAATCGCTGATGCTGCTGAAGGTCTCGGTGGTCATGATGCGATCTCCTGGTAGGCAGCGAAGAGCAACGAGGTGTCCGGGACGTCAAGGATTCCGGGCTTTGCGACGCCGTCGAGCACCACGAAGCGCAAGAGGTCTCCGCGGGATTTCTTGTCACGGCGCATGCCGTCCAGCAGGCCCTGCCAGCGGTCCCGGCGGTAGGTGACCGGCAACCCGAGTCCCTCCAGGATGGTGCGGTGCCTGTCGGCGTCGACGTCGGAAAGCCGGCCGACGCTGCGGGCGAGCTCGGCGGCAAACATCATGCCGACCGAAACCGCTGCGCCGTGGCGCCACGAGTAGCGTTCCACGAGTTCGATCGCATGGCCAAGGGTGTGCCCGTAGTTGAGGATTTCACGCAGGCCGGATTCCTTGAGGTCTTCGGAAACCACCTTCGCTTTGACCGCGATGGCGCGTTCGATGAGCTCGCGGAGCACCGCCGAGCCTGGATCGGTGACTTCCTCCGGCTTGTTTTCGACGAGTTCCAGAATGGCGGGATCGGCAATGAATCCGCACTTGATGACCTCCGCCATTCCGGAGATCAACTCGTTCTTGGGCAGCGTCTGGAGAGTGTCCAGGTCCGCGAGGACAGCCGCGGGCAGATGGAAGGAACCTACCAGGTTCTTGCCTTCGGCCGTGTTGATGCCGGTCTTGCCGCCAACCGATGCGTCCACCATACCGAGGAGGCTCGTGGGCATGTGGATGACCTTGACGCCGCGCAGCCACGTTGCGGCGACGAATCCGGCGAGGTCGGTGACCGCGCCGCCGCCGACCGCCACGATGGCGTCGGAGCGGGTGAAGTCGTTCTGGCCAAGCACTTGCCAGCAGAAGGCGGCAACCTGGATGTGCTTGCCTTCTTCGGCGTCGGGGATCTCGGCTGTGAGGGCCGTGAACCCGGCAGCCTCGAGTTCGGCGCGGACCGTATCGCCCGTGAGGCGCAGGGCACGAGGGTGGATCACGAGAACCCGCCGGACCCGCTCGCCCAGCTTCGCGGGAAGGGTCTCCAGGAGCCCGCGCCCGACAACGACGTCATAGTTCTCGTTGGCGGACTGGCCAGTGACCTTGATGACAGTTGCTTCGTTGCTCACTTTTGCACTTCCTCTTTCAAGGCCGCGTATTCACGCAGTCTTTCCTCCACGTGGAGGGCGATTTCCGCCACTGTCCCGGACCGGACGTCGACGATGATGTCTGCAAGGCGTTCATAGACTGGACGCCGGGCGGCAAAAAGGGTCTCCCAGCGGGCCATGGCGTCGCCGGCCAGGAGTGGCCGGCCTGTGTTGCGGGCAATGCGCTCGGCGACAGTCTCGGCGTCGCACTCAAGGTAGATCACGGTGCAGTCGCCCAGCAGCTGCTGCGTGCCCGAATCGAGCACTGCGCCGCCACCCAGCGAGACTACGGCACGGTTGATGTTCGCAGCGTCGACGGCGCGTGCCACCGTCCTGGCCTCGATCTCCCGGAATGCGTGTTCTCCGCGACCGGCGAAAATATCCGCAATCGTGCCGTGGTGCTCAACGATGACGGCGTCCGTGTCCACGAAGGGCACGCCCAATTGTTGGGCGAGTTGCTGGCCGATGACCGACTTGCCGACGGCCATTGGCCCAACCAAAACGATCGCGCGCCCATAACCGGCGCCCGGGTTACCGCGGACCACTAGTGGCCGACCGAGTCCAGGGTTGCCGGGATGCTGTCCAGGTAACCCCGAAGGTTCCGGGCGGTCTCAGCGACCGAGTCACCGCCGAACTTCTCGGCAACGGCCTCGGCCAACACCAGGGCAACCATGGCCTCGGCCACGACACCCGCCGCCGGAACGGCACAGACGTCGGAGCGCTGGTGGTGCGCCTTGGCGGCCTCACCGGTGCTCACGTCAATGGTCTTCAACGCACGAGGGACCGTGGCGATGGGCTTCATGGCGGCACGGACACGCAGGACTTCGCCGATGCTCATGCCGCCTTCGATGCCACCGGCCCGGTTGGTCTTGCGGACGATCCGGCCGGTTTCGTCCTTGACGATTTCATCGTGCGCGGCGGAGCCACGGCGGGCCGCTGTCAGGAAGCCATCGCCGACTTCGACGCCCTTGATTGCCTGGATGCCCATCAGGGCAGCGGCCAGGCGGGAGTCGAGGCGACGGTCCCAGTGCACGTAGCTTCCGAGCCCCGGCGGAAGGCCGTAGGCCAGGACTTCGACAACACCGCCGAGGGTTTCGCCTTCCTTGTGTGCTGCGTCGACCTCGGCCACCATGGCGTCGGAGGTCTCCCGGTCGAAACAACGCAGAGGATCGGCGTCGAGGGCCAGGACGTCGGACGGCACGGGCAGGGGGCGGCCCTCGGGCACGGTCACGCTCGCGATGGATACGGTGTGGCTCACGAGCTCGATACCAAGCTGCTTCAGGAATTGCGAAGCGACGGTACCCAAGGCGACACGCGTGGCGGTCTCGCGGGCACTGGCGCGTTCCAACACAGGGCGGGCCTCAGGGAATCCGTACTTCTGCATGCCTGTGAAGTCCGCATGGCCGGGCCGCGGACGTGTCAACGGCGCATTGCGGGCTTGGTCCGCGAGGACTGCGGGGTCCACCGGGTCGGCAGACATGATCTGCTCCCATTTGGGCCATTCGGTGTTGCCGATCTGGATCGCGACGGGGCCACCCTGCGTCACGCCGTGCCTGACGCCGCCAAGGATGGTCACTTCGTCCTGCTCGAACTTCATCCGGGCGCCGCGGCCATAGCCGAGACGGCGACGCGCCAAGGCGTCACGTATTTCCTCGCTGGTGAGTTCAACACCGGCGGGGACGCCTTCAACAATTCCGAGCAGTGCCGGGCCATGGGATTCACCGGCAGTCAACCAACGCAACATATATCCAATCCTGCCATGTAAGGCCCTTACTAGACCCGCCGGGGAAGCCCGACTGAGTCACACATCACATCTATGACATCGGCGGTGACGTCGGCTCCTGAAAACAAACGGATTTGCTCCACGGCCTGATAGAGCAACATCTCGAGGCCCGGAACCACCACTCCGCCCCGCGAACGCCATGCTTCGGCAATACGGCTGGGCCAAGGATCGTAGGCCACATCGAGCAGCACACCTATGCCGACGTCGGGAAGCGTGCCGTCGGGAAGCTGCCCAAGCTGCGCCGCAATGCCGTCCGCCGCCCGCGGCGGAAGCGTGGAGATCACCAGATCCGCTCCTGCCATGCCAACAGCCGCTTCGGTCATCGGCCGGAGGTGGATGGAAAGCCCGACGGCGGCCGCCGCGACTTTCGCCTCGGCGGCCCGCCCGGCGTCGCGCACAAAGACGTCAACGTGTTTCGAGCCGAGCTCCCGGAGCGCCGCAATAGCCGCTGCCGAGGTCCCTCCGCCGCCAAGGACCGCCGAGCCCGGCTGCTCCTTGACTCCTGCATTCCTGACGGCGTCGACTATGCCCGCCACATCCGTGTTGTGGCCGACCCGACGCACGCCGTACTCAGTCGCTTCGAAAGCCACCGTGTTGATGACGCCCAAGTACGCACCGGCCCCCCGGACCTCGTCGACTTCGTCCACCATGGCGGTCTTGAGGGGCATGGTGACGGACAAACCGCACCAGTCATCCCCGTCCACGAGGCCCGCCATGAAGGCCGGGAGCCGCTCCACCGTTACATCGATCGCCGAGTATTCGATGTCGAGCCCGAGCTTCGCGTAGGCCGCTCGGTGGAGCGCTGGTGACTTCGAGTGGCTGATGGGGTGCCCCAGGACGGCAGCACGTCTACTCACACGCACCGTCCGGCGTTGGCAGCACACCAGGCGTTGTATTGGTCAACGTATTTGAGGTGTTCCGCCAGGGTGCTGGAGAACTTGGTTTCCTTGGTGTCGAGATTGATCGTCACCCAGTAAAGGTAGTTGTTGGCTGTCGGCTTGGCGGCGGCATCGATCGCCGTCTTGCCGGGTGAACCGATGGGGCCGACCGGCAGGCCCACGTTGGCGTAGGTGTTGTAGGGGTTGCCCTTGTCGGCCTTCTGGGCGTCGGTCAGGTGGAAGGTCTTGGTACCCAGGCCGTACGTAACGGTGGCGTCGGACTGGATGAGCCCGTTCGTCTCGGTGTTGCCCGGCTTGAGCCTGTTGTAAATGGCGCCGGCCACGTTGCCGTAGTCGGCCTGCCCGCCTTCAGCCTGCACGATGCTGGCTACCGTGATGGTCTGGTACTGCTTGGCGGGATCCGTGACACCCTGGGCCTTGAGCTCGTCGGTAGTGGCCGTGACCAGCTTCTGGAGGATGTCCTTGGCAGAGGTTCCAACGGGGAAACGGTACTCCCCCGGTGCCAGGAAGCCTTCCAGGTTCTTTGCCTGGGCAGGGACGCCAAACTGGGCCGGCGAGTCGCTGAGCGCCTTCAATTCGGAGAGAGGTATGCCCGAACCCTTGGAGATCGCGTCAAGGGATTCACCGATGCGCAATCCGGCACTCAATGCGAAGTACATGACCTTGGAAGAATCCTTGCCGAGGAGCACATTCACCGCATCGGAGTTCTTCATTTCCGTTTTGAAAGTGAAATCACCGGGTGAGAGCTCACCACCGGCGGCAGTGAAGGCTGCCACGAAAGAATCGGCGTCGGCAATGACGTGCTGGCTCTGGAGGTTGCTCGCGACCAGCTTGGGGCCGGAGCCCGGGGCAACCGTGATGGTGACCGAGCCGGTGCCCGGGCCTGGGTAGTCGCTGACCTTGTCCATCCCGAGCAATGGCTTCAGGAACTGTGCACCAACGGCAACCGCTGCGACGAACACCGTGAGGGTGAGCAGGAGCGCGACAAGCCGACGGCGCCTGCGGACCTTCTTCGAGGGGACCTTCGGCGCAGGAGTCGCAGCTGCCATGAGGTCGTGCGCACCGTGCTCCTCGTGCACCGCGTAGTCGAACTGGGGGTCGTGGTGCGCATAACCTTCGTCATGGGCCTGCAGGTCGTGAAACTCGTCATCGTGTGCAACGTCGTAGCTGTGAACAGCGTCGTGCTCGACGACATCGGGGTGGAGAGTATCGTGCCTGACGTCGTCGGGGTGCGCCACGTCGTAGTGCTCGACCTCTGGCTGCACTGTGTCGTCGATGGGGTGCACAGCGTCAACGGGCTGCAGGGGAACTTCAGGCTGCGCTGGGTCAGGGTGCTCCTGCAGGTCCTCTTGGGACCGGACTGCTTCTCCATGGTTACCGTCGCCATGGATACCGTCGTCGTGGAGGTCAGCGGCGTGCGTGGTCGCTTCCGGGGCCGCCGGCGCATAGTCCGGGACGAATGCAGGCTGCGGTTTCGGGACTGCGACAGGTTCAAAGTGGACAGGCACAGGTGGTGGCAACACCTCCTGGTTCTGCGTCTCCAGGAATCGTTCCCTGGCACGGATTTCACGACGCGTCAGAGGCCGGGTACGGTCTTCTGCTGCGTCGTTGGAGGGGTCGTTGTTGACCGGGCTCACTATTGTCTTCCCCTCGTTGGAGAGTGTGGATCAATGCCGGAGGCCGGCAGCGGCGCACTGGCACCGTCAATGTGTTGGGGTGGCATTGGCGCCTGCACGCGCCTGCCCACATCCGCACCTCTGGCTTTTTGCATGTCGATCGCGTGCTGCAGAATTCCGGCAGCGGCAACCTGATCCACCACTTTACGATGATCCTTGCTGCTCATGCCAGCTTCATGGAGATTGCGGTGGGCCGTCACAGTACTGAGCCTCTCGTCCACCATGTTGACTGGAACATCGAGTCCTTGGCGCTGCAAGTGGGCTGCCAGCAAGTCCGCGTAGTCCGTGGCCATGGCCGCAGAAGCGTGTTCTTCGCCCTTCATCGTCCGCGGCAGGCCGACGAAGATCTGGACTACGCCGAGCTCCTCGGCATGCCGGACAATGACCCCGATATCGGAATTCTTCTTGGCGTCCCGGCTTACCGTCTTGAACGGCGTGGCCAGGATCCCGTCCGGGTCGCAGATGGCGACTCCCACACGGACGGTCCCGACGTCTACCCCCAGTTTGATGCCCCGGGGGTAGTCGTCGTTGCTCGCAATGGCCTCCAAAATCAGCGCTTGGCGATCGCGTCCACAACGGCCGCAAGGGCCGGTGCGATCTTCGCGTCGTCGGTTCCGCCGCCTTGGGCGACGTCGTCCTTGCCGCCACCGCCGCCACCGAGGATTCCTGCGGCCACGCGGACAAGGGCGCCTGCCTTGACGCCCGCTTCACGCGCTGCCTCGTTGGTGGCGATGATGATGACCGGACGATCGTTGCTGACACCGGCCACGGCAACCGTGGAAGCTTCGGAGCCGAGCCGGTTTCGGATGTCCATGGCGAGGCTGCGGAGGTCGTCCGCTCCCCCGACTTGGCCGGCGTCGTGCGCCACTACCCGGACGCCTGCGGCATCCTGGGCCGTGGCAACGAGGTTCGCAGCGGCTGCGGTCAGCTGTTCCTTGCGGAGGCGGTCGAGTTCCTTTTCCGTTGCCTTGAGCTTGGCCAAGGTGCTGGAGATCCGGTCCGCCAACTGGCCCGACGGGACCTTGAGCATCTCCGTAAGCTCGGTGACCAAGGCTCGCTCAGCTGCGAGGTGCCGGAAGGCGTCGAGGCCGACGAAGGCTTCCACGCGGCGGTTTCCCGAACCCACGGATTGCTCGCCGAGCAGCGACAGGCTCCCGATGAGGGAGGTGTTGGCCACATGGGTGCCACCGCAAAGCTCACGGGACCACGCGCCGTCGATCTCCACGACGCGGACTTCGCTGCCGTAGTTTTCGCCGAAGAGGGCCATGGCGCCCAGGGCCTTTGCCTCGGCGAGGCCCATCACCTTGGTGTCCACCCGGAAGTTATTGCGGATGGCGATGTTCGAGACCTCTTCGATCTCGGACTTCGTGGCTGCGCTCAATCCCTCGCCCCAGGCGAAGTCGAAGCGTAGGTAACCGGCCTTGTTGAAAGAGCCACGCTGGGTGGCTTCCGGGCCGAGGATCTGGTGCAGGGCGGCGTGCACGATGTGGGTGCCCGTGTGGGCCTGCTCGGCGGCGTGGCGGCGTTCGCGGTCGACGGCGGCACGCACCAAAGCGTCCGAGGCGATCTCGCCTTCGCGGACGATAGCCTTGTGGACGCTCAGGCCCTTCACGGGGCGCTGGACGTCGAGGACCTCGACGACGAAGCCGTCACCGGTGATGAGGCCCTTGTCGGCCGACTGGCCACCCGCCTCTGCGTAAAACGGGGTCTCGTTGAGCACGAGCTCGATTTCGTCGCCCGTGGAGGCGTGGGCAACACGCCGGCCCGAGCTCACGATGCCGCGGACCCGGGCCTCGCCTTCCAGTTCGGTGTAGCCGGTGAAGACCGTCTCGCCCTCGGCCAGGAGCTCCTGGAAGGCCGAGACGTCGGCGTGTCCACCCTTCTTGGCCTTGGCATCCGCCTGGGCGCGCTGGCGCTGCTCCAGCATGAGGCTGCGGAATTCGGCTTCGTCAACCTTCAAGCCGGCCTCCTCGGCCATTTCGAGGGTGAGGTCGATCGGGAATCCGTAGGTGTCGTGAAGGGCGAAGGCATCCTCGCCGGACAGCGGCTTTCCGGCGGCCTTGGAGAGCACCACGGCTTCCTCGAGGCGCGCGGTGCCGGAGGCGATGGTGCGCAGGAAGGCTTTTTCTTCGGCGTAGGCGATGCGGCTGATGCGATCGAAGTCGGTCTCCACCACGGGGTAGACACCCTTCATGGCGTCGCGGGAAGCCGGGAGCAATTGCGGCAGGCAGGCTTCTTCGACCCCGAGGAGGCGCATCGCACGGACGGCACGGCGGATCAGCCGGCGCAGGACGTAGCCGCGGCCTTCGTTGGACGGGGACACGCCGTCGGAAATGAGCATGAGGGCCGAACGGATGTGGTCGGCGACGACGCGCATCCGGACGTCGTCCGTGTGGTGCGGGTCGTCAGCGGACTCGGCAGAGGTGTATTCCTTGCCGGAAAGGGCTGCGGCCTTGTCGATGACGGGACGGACCTGGTCCGTTTCGTACATGTTTTCGACGCCCTGCAGGATCATCGCGAGGCGTTCCATGCCGAGGCCGGTATCGATGTTCTTCTTGGGCAGTTCGCCAACGATGTCGAAGTCCACCTTCGAGCGGACGTTCTCGATCTGGTACTGCATGAACACGAGGTTCCAGATTTCGACATAGCGGTTTTCGTCCGCGATGGGACCGCCTTCGGCGCCATAGGCCGGGCCGCGGTCATAGTAGATTTCCGAGCACGGGCCGGCAGGACCAGGCTGCCCGGTGGACCAGTAGTTGTCGGCCTTCCCCATCCTCTGGATGCGCGAGGCAGGGATGCCGGTGTTCTTCAGCCACAAGTCCTGGGCTTCGTCGTCTTCCTCGTAGACGGTCACCCAGAGGCGCTCGACGTCGAGTCCGTAACCGCCGTCGTCGACGCTCTTGGTGAGCAACTCGAAGGCGAACTTGATGGCGTCTTCCTTGAAGTAGTCCCCGAAGGAAAAGTTTCCGCACATCTGGAAGAACGTGCCGTGGCGGGCGGTCTTGCCCACTTCCTCGATATCGCCGGTGCGGATGCACTTCTGGACGCTCGTGGCGCGGTCGAAAGGCGGCTCCTCGCGGGCGGTGAGGTAGGGAATGAAGGGAACCATGCCGGCCACAGTGAAGAGTAGGGAAGGGTCGCTAGATACGAGCGACGCTGAGGGGACGGCTGTGTGGCCCTTGCTGACAAAAAAGTCCACCCAGCGTTTGGTGATCTCCTGCGACTTCATTAGCTGATTACTTACCCTTCTCAATTCACTGCACATGAGTTTGTGCGCGGTTCTGGCATGCGCCATTGCCGCAGCTTCTAATTCTGCCCTGTTGACGGCCGCTTGGGCGAACCGCGGCTGCTAACGGCTGCCGGCGTCGGACTCTACGATGCCAAGCGCGGCCCTGAGGTCGACTTCGCGTTCATTCATTCCGGCGCGCACGGCGTCGGCGAAGTCGTACACGCCGTCGGCCAGCCGCGCAACGGCACGGTTCAGGCCTTCGGGGCCAATGGCGGCCTGTGCTTGGGTGATCTTGCGGAAGGCGATGACTCCGATTGCCATGCCGATCCCCATCCAGACAATTCTTTTCACAGTTTTCCTGACATACGAAGGTCGTGACTTACGAACGGATTCAGCGGCTGCGGCGGCCACTGCCCGGTTTGCGGCGGGCGGCAAAAGCCGAGCGCACTCCATAGCTGAACGCTGCCACCTTGATGAGCGGCGAACCGACTGTTGCGGCCACCAGCGAGGACAAGGCAGAGATGTTGGCGGAGGCGTCGGAAACGTTGGAGGTGATGCCATCCACCTTTTTCAGCTGCTGGTTGGTGGTGGAAACCGTCGCCGTGACCTCGTCCATCAGGGGGGTCGCTCCGTCGCTCAAGGAACGGATGGAGGTGCGGACCTCATCGAAGACCCGCCCGAGTTTGAGGATCGGCACGGCCAACAGGACTACAAGGAGCGCGAAAACTCCGGCTGCGATCAGGCCTGCAATATCGCCACCAGTCATGGATACTCATCTCCTAGCATTTGTTGCTTTGCCGCTGGTTCGCCATGTGGTTCTACACAGGCACCCCGGCGTGGCTTCCCCAAGTACCTTACATACAAAGAAGCCCGCGGCGCGTGCCACGGGCTTCTTTGTATGTGCTTGCTGGGAATTAGCGAGCGTAGAATTCGACCACGAGCTGCTCTTCGCAGGTCACGGGGACCTCGGAGCGCTTCGGGCGACGAACCAGGCGTGCCTGCAGGGCGTCGATCTTGACGTCAAGGTATGCCGGAACGACGTTCAGGACGTGTGCGCCGGCAGCTGCAACCTGGAACGGAGCCATGACTTCGCTGCGGCTGTGAACGTGGATGAGCTGGCCTTCCGCAACGCGGAACGACGGGCGGTCCACGCGGATGCCGTCAACGAGGATGTGGCGGTGCACAACCAGCTGGCGGGCCTGGGCGATGGTGCGGGCGAAGCCTGCACGCAGCACGAGGGCGTCGAGACGCATTTCGAGCAGTTCGATCAGGTTTTCACCGGTCAGGCCCTTGGTGCGACGTGCTTCTTCGAAGGCACGGGTCATCTGGGCTTCGCGGATGCCGTACTGGGCGCGCAGACGCTGCTTTTCGCGCAGACGTACGGCGTAGTCAGAGTCCTGCTTCTTGCGGGCACGGCCATGCTCACCGGGGCCGTACGGACGGCGCTCCATGTACTTGGCGGCCTTGGGAGTCAGAGCGATGCCGAGTGCACGCGAAAGGCGTGCGGTACGGCGAGCACGAGTGTTGTTAGCCACTTGTGTCCTTCCAATATCTGCGGTGTGTCAGTGTTACTGGCCTCCATGAGGGAGAGCATCGGCCAACCGCTGCCTTTTGCTACGGGGCGCAGGGCACAGCATCAAAACCTGGATTTTGATGGATTGTGCGCCCGAGCCTTGCCAGACAAGCATCTAGCCTACCATGACGGCTACTTGCCCCGGATGATCCTGCGCAGCCGCTCAAGCCTCGGAGCAATATCCCGTTCGGCGCCGTTTGCCGTGGGCTCGTAATAGTCCCTGCCGACCAGATCGTCCGGAGCGTACTGCTGGGTGGCAACGCCATGCGGGGCATCGTGGGCGTACTTGTAGCCTTGGCCGTGGCCAAGGCCTTTCGCTCCTTGGTAGTGCGCGTCCCGCAAATGCGCCGGAATCCCGACCCCCATCCCCGCACGCACATCTGCGATGGCTTTGTTGATGCCCAGGTAGGCGGCATTTGACTTGGGCGCGGTCGCCAGATGCACCACCGCTTCGGCGAGGATGATCCGGCCTTCGGGCATGCCGATCAACTGCACTGCCTGGGCAGCGGCGACGGCGGTCTGCAGCGCCGTCGGATCCGCCATGCCGATGTCCTCGGCGGCCGAAATGACGATCCGGCGGGCCACGAAGCGCGGATCCTCGCCCGCTTCAAGCATGCGGGCCAGATAGTGGAGGGCCGCATCGACGTCGGAACCGCGGATCGACTTGATGAACGCACTGGCGACGTCATAGTGCTGGTCGCCCGCGCGGTCGTATCGGACGGCAGCCACGTCCAGCGCCCGCTCCGTATGGCGGAGTTCGACGACGACCGGAGCCTCGGGGGCGCCGTCACCTGCCAGCCCTTCCTCTTCAGAAGCGTCTTCGGACGCGTCGCCGTCGTCGTGGTTCCTGTCACCGTAGGCGACGCCGGCAGCGGCCTCGAGCGCGGTGAGCGCACGGCGGGCATCGCCCCCGGACAAGCGGACCAGGTGCTCCAAGGCTTCCGGGGTGAGCTCCACTCCCCCTGCCAAGCCGCGGGCATCGGCAACGGCGCGCTGCAGCAGCGCTTCGATGTCGCTGTCGGTGAGCGGTTTCAAGGTAAGCAGCAGTGACCGGGAAAGCAGCGGCGAGACCACCGAGAACGAAGGGTTCTCGGTGGTAGCTGCGACCAGGACCACCCAGCGGTTCTCGACCCCGGGAAGCAGGGCGTCCTGCTGGGCTTTGTTGAAGCGGTGGATCTCATCCAGGAACAGCACCGTGGTGGTCCGATAGAGATCCCGGGCAGTCAAGGCATTTTCCATGACCAGGCGGACATCCTTGACGCCCGCGGTAATGGCGGACAATTCGACGAACTTCCGGCCGGGTCCGCGGGCAATGACGTGTGCCAGCGTCGTCTTGCCCGTACCCGGGGGTCCCCACAAGATGACCGAACTCGGGCCGGCAGGACCGGCGGCGTTGGCCCCTGCGGCAAGCTGCCGCAACGGAGACCCCTGGCCCAGCAAATGCTGCTGGCCCACAACGTCGTCGAGAGTCCGGGGCCTCATACGGACAGCCAAGGGGCTCCGCGGCGACGCCGGACGCCCTGTGCCTGCGCGTCCATCGCTGGAACGGTCCGAATCCGCCTGGCTGCCGGCGTCGTCGTCATTGTCCGCGTCGGCACCAAAGAGATCTTCCACATGGATAGGCTACTCATGATTCCAGCGAAGGAGACATCGACGTGGAGACCCGGCCGTCCGGCCCCAACGAAAAGCCGCCGCCCGGGGCGGTGCGCACCGCTTTCATCCCTGGTCCGCGGTTGACCGGCTGGGTGGAGCGCTTCGCCGCGAGCCATGGCGCCGTTCAGGAAGAGCCCGACGACGGCGGCACGCTCCTGCGGGCGGCCGATGGCGCTACCGCTCTACTAAGGGCCCCCTGGCCCGTCGATGGACGGCCCGGCAGGGGCGCAACCGCGGTTGAGCGCCTGGCGTCGCTTGCTTCGCAGGAACGGCGGCTCGGAATCATCCTGGTGCGCCGGGGCGGCTACGCGGTGGGGGTCGTGAGCGGCGGCAAAGTGTCCGCCTCCAAATCGGGTTCACGTTACGTACAATCCCGCTCGGCTGCAGGTGGATCCTCGCAGCAGCGCTTTGCCCGTCGTCGTGAGAACCAGGCCAACGCACTGACGGAAGCGGTGGCCGGTTATGCCGCCGCTGTGTTCGCCGGAGACAGTATTGAATATCTCGTTCTGGGCGGAGACACCGCACTCTCCGCGGCGGTCCTCGAAGAAAAGGCGTTGAAGGAATATTCGTCCCGGGCGAAGCTCGCGTTCCTGGCGGTTGCCGACCCCAACGCAACCGTACTTCGCAGGGCTGCGGCGGATGCCTGCGCCGTGCGGATCGACGTCACGGATCCGTTGCAGGAGGGGCGCCGGGCCAGCTAACAGCCCGACAACGCCCGCTGCGGCCGTGCCTGCCGGTAGAGGTACCTGCCGTGCTCTGCGAACCCCGCGCCGTCGTACAGGGTCCGGGCGCCGGTATTCGAGGCCGTTACCAGTAGCCAGAACTCGGACACGCCTCGGTGGGCGCCCGCTTCCAGAAGCGCTTCAAGCACCTGCCGCCCGTAGCCACGGCGGCGGTGCTTGGCCGCAGTTGCCATGCAGTAGATGCCTCCCTTGCCGCCTACCAGGGCGAGGCGCCCGACGGCGGCCGGGACGCCGTCGTCGTCCTTCGCGAGAGCGTAGACGGAAGGGCAAGACACCAGAATCCTCCGGGCGATGTCCAGCTCGGCGTCTCCCCCCGCGGCCGTCAACGGACCACCACAGCCGGAGCCACTCTTCGGAAGGCTCCTCCGAGATCTCGACGCCGGTTGCCGGGCCACCGGGCAGGGTAGCTGGAAGGGCGCCGCCCGGACGGACCATGATGAGGGTCTCCGACTGCCGGGTGAATCGCTGCGCATCGAGCACACTGTTGAGGCCCGCGCTTCGCTCATCGTCGAAAATCTGGAAGATCAGCGGCAGGCGCCGGGAGCGGTACCACTGCGTGGCGGCCCGTACTGCCGACTCGTGGTCGCTGGCCTGCTCCCTGGGCCAGACCGAGTTTGCCCGCTGTGTCACACCTCCGGCGGCCCGCATGACCCATCCCCCGGTGTCCTCACGGTCCGGGGCGGGCCATGCCCGGTCCATGAGCTCCTCGATCGATGCAAGGCCCATTTCCTGCGTCACGCGTCCTCCTCGAATTCAGTCGACGTCATGCTACGCCGAAGGCCCCCGCAATGTGCGAGGGCCTTCGGGCTACTTCTACGGTTCCAGCTACTCCGGCTTGGCTGCCGCTGCCTGCGGCTTGGCTTCAGGCTTGAAGTCGACTCCGGCTTCCTTGCGCTGCTGCGCCGTGATGGGCGCAGGAGCAGCGGTCAGGGGGTCGTAGCCGCCGCCGGACTTCGGGAAAGCGATGACGTCGCGGATCGAGTCCACGCCGGCCAGAAGGGCCACGACCCGGTCCCACCCGAAGGCCATGCCGCCGTGCGGAGGTGCGCCGTACTTGAATCCCTCGAGCAGGAAGCCGAACTTGGTCTGCGCGTCTTCCTTGTCCAGGCCCATGAGCTCGAAAACGCGCTCCTGGACATCGGCCTCGTGGATACGGATGGATCCGCCGCCGATTTCGTTGCCGTTGCACACGATGTCGTAGGCGTACGACAGGGCCGCTTCCGGGTCCTTGTCAAAGGAGTCCAGGAACTCGGGCTTCGGGGAGGTGAAGGCGTGGTGCAGGGCCGTCCACTGTCCGCCACCCACCGCGACGTCGCCGGAAGCGACGGCTGCGGCAGCCGGTTCGAACATCGGGGCGTCCACGATCCAGACGAAAGCCCAGTCCTTGGGATCGATCAGGCCGGTGCGGTGGCCGATCTCGACGCGGGCAGCACCCAGCAAGGCGCGGGATGGTGACTTCTCGCCGGCGGCGAAGAAGATGCAGTCGCCGGGCTTTGCGCCGACGGCGTCAGCCAGGCCGGCACGCTCGGCGTCCGTGAGGTTCTTGGCAACTGGGCCCGTGAGCTCGCCGTCTTCCTTGAACAACACGTAGGCGAGACCCTTGGCGCCACGCTGCTTGGCCCATTCCTGCCAGGCGTCCAGCGCGCGGCGGGCCTGCGAGGCTCCGCCTGGCATGACGACGGCGCCAACGTAGGGCGCCTTGAAGACGCCGAAGTTCGTGTCCTTGAAGAACTCCGTCAATTCACTGAGCTCCAGGCCGAAGCGCAGGTCCGGCTTGTCGGAGCCGTACTTGGCCATCGCCTCGTGGTACGTCATGCGGCGGATCGGCGTCGGGATCTCGACGTCGATCAGCTGCCATAGTGCCTTGACGATGCCTTCGCCGAGCTCAATGATGTCGTCCTGGTCAACGAAGCTGGCTTCGATGTCGAGCTGGGTGAATTCCGGCTGGCGGTCCGCACGGAAGTCTTCGTCGCGGTAGCAACGGGCGATCTGGTAGTACTTTTCGAAACCGCCAACCTGGAGCAGCTGCTTGAAAAGCTGCGGGGACTGCGGAAGCGCATACCAGGAACCCGGTGCCAGACGCGCCGGAACCACGAAGTCGCGGGCGCCTTCCGGCGTCGAGCGCGTCAGCGTGGGAGTCTCGATCTCAACGTAACCCTGCTGGTGAAGCAGCTCGCGGGCCACGCGGTTCGCTTCGGAACGCAGGCGCAGGTTCCGGGCGGGGCCGGGGCGGCGCAGGTCAAGGTAACGGTGCTTGAGTCGCGCTTCTTCACCGACCTCCACGTGCTCGTCGATCTGGAACGGAAGGGGATCCGAAGTGTTGAGGATCACTACTTTCTCGGCGATGACCTCGATCTCGCCGGTGGCGAGGTGCGGGTTCTCGTTGCCCTCGGGACGCTTGCTGACGGTGCCCACGATCTGCAGCACGTATTCATTGCGCAGGCCGTGGAAGACCTCTTCCTCGCGGACAACCACCTGGGCGACACCGGACGCGTCACGCAGATCGACGAAGGCCACGCCACCGTGATCTCGGCGGCGGCCTACCCAGCCTGCCAGGGTGACGGTCTGTCCAATGTGCTCGGAACGCAGGGATCCGAGGTCATGTGTGCGCAGCACAGCATTCCTTTCAACATGATTTTCAGGACCATGACAAAACGATCCCGTTCGAGTTTACCCGTATGAACGAAGCGTGGCCCCACCGGGCGCGGCCCGCTCCCGCCCGGGCCCGCGGGGTTTTGCCTTGAGGCGCCGGTTCGCGGCTATCGCGTGGTGATGCGGACGTGGAGATCCTCGGGTGACGGCTCCCAGTTGGCCGGATCCGCGTCGACTTGCTCCCCGGTGCGGATGTCCTTCACTTGGTGCTTGCCGTCGTCGTCCGTGAACCAGACGAAAGGAATGCCGCGTCGGTCGGCGAATTTGATCTGCTTGCCGAACTTCTCGGCCTTCGCCGCAACTTCGGTGGCGATCCCCCGTCCACGCAGCTGGGCCGCCACATCCTGGGCCGCAGACCAGCTGTCGTCGTTGTTCAGCGCCACCAGGACTGCCGTGGGAACCGAGCGCGACGCCGTCGCGAATTCCTGGCTCAGGATGCGGGAGACCAGGCGGGTCACGCCGATCGACAGCCCGACGCCGGGGAACTTGCGGTTGCCCTTGCTGGCGAGGGCGTCGTAGCGGCCGCCGGAGCAAATGGAACCGAGTTGCTCGTGTCCCACCAGGACGGTTTCGACGACCGTACCGGTGTAGTAGTCGAGGCCGCGGGCGATGCTGAGGTCGGCAACAACTTTGCCGGGGGCGCGCTGCACGGCAGCCTCGATGACTTGTTCCAGCTCGCTGAGGCCCTCTTCAAGAAGCTCGTCCGATACGCCAAGCGCACGCACCTGCGCCACGAAGGACGTGTCCTCGGTGCGGATGCTGGCAAGCTTCAAGGCAAGCGCTGCCTGCTCATCCGTGGCGCCAAGCTCGCTCCTGAGCAATTCGGCAACTTTCGCTTCGCCGATCTTTTCGAGCTTGTCGATGCTTCGAAGCACGCCGGCAGTGTCGGTGAGGCCGATACCGCGGTAGAAGCCCTCGGCCAACTTGCGGTTGTTGATGCGCAGGCGGAAGTCCGGAATGGGAAGGGCGCTCAACGCTTCCGCGATGACGAGGGCGATCTCGACGTCGTAGCGGAAAGGCAGCTCGCCGTCGCCCACGACGTCGATGTCCGCCTGCGTGAACTCGCGGGCGCGGCCCTCCTGGGGCCGCTCCCCCCGCCACACCTTCTGGATCTGGTAGCGGCGGAACGGGAACGCCAGGTAGCCGGCGTTCTCGACGACATAGCGGGCAAACGGCACCGTGAGGTCGAAGTGGAGCGCCAAGGCGTTGGGATCTGCCTTGTCCGACTTTCCGCCTTCGCCGCCGTCCTCGTCTTCCTGCAGCCGGCTCAGTCCGTATACCTCTTTGTCTATCTCGCCCTTGCGGAGAAGCTGGCCGACGGTTTCGACAGCGCGCGTCTCGATGGAAGAGAAGCCGTGGAGTTCAAACGTCTTGCGCAACGTGTCCAGCACATGCAGTTCCACCAACCGTTCCTGGGGAAGCCACTCGGGGAATCCGGACAGGGAGGCGGTACGGGCCATGGTGGAAATTTCTCCTCAATGATTGCGCGGGCCGGACCCAGCGCCACGAACCACGGGCCGATTCGGCTCAGGATGGGCTGGCGTCCAGTCAGTCATGCATAAACTATGTGCGGCAGCCAGTTTATGCTTTCGGCGCCTGCACATCTAATGCGGGCGCCCGGGTTCGGCTTGCTTGCGAGGGAAGCTTGTCCAGACAACCAGGAGGACCATTGTCTACAAGGCCGCGGGACAACCGTGAAGCCAAACGGCGCATCAGGCAGATGGAAGCCAAGCGCGAGCTTCGGCGTGCACAGGGCAAGCGCCGCCGCCGGGACAATGTGATCGCGGTCAGCGTGGGTGCCGCCGCCCTGATTGCCGCCGTCGTGCTCCAACTCACGGCGTTCAACTCGAATCCGAGCGAATCGGAGTTCGCGGCGGCCCAAGCCGGGCTGAGTTCGCCGTCCGCCTCTGCCAACCCCTCCGCTTCGGCCGCGGCGACGGGCTCGAATAGCGCCGGCATTCCCAAAGCGGACACGGCCGCAGGTAAGACTTTCACTGGCCAGCTCAGCCTCAATGGAGGGACAGTCGGCGTCGAACTGGATGGCACAACAGCTCCCCAGGCCGCAGCAGTGTTCAAATCCCTCACTGACGCGAGTTATTACAGCGGCCTCAAGTGCCCTCGATTGACTACCGCCGACAATTTCTCGGTGCTGCAGTGCGGAGCCAAGGGGACGGACACCACAGACGACCCCAACTTCCACTGGGGACCACTTGAGAACACCCCGGCGAACAACACCTACCCGGCCGGAACCATCGCCGTCGCCAGGACCGGCAACAACGCCTATGGCAACGGGCACCAGTTCTTCATTGTGTACAAGGACACCGTCATTCCCCCGGACTCCGCCGGCGGGTACACGGTGGTCGGCAAAGTGACGAGCGGCATGGACGTGGTGACGAAGATCGCCCAAGCCGGTATTAATCCGGGGAGCAGCGCCACCGACGGCACCCCTGTGGCAGCTGTCACGATAGACTCGTTTTCTCTGAAGTAACTAGCCCGGACCATGGTCCACGGCGCATTACCTTAGTAATCCCTCCAAGCGAAAGACTTTTAGCGGTGACAGACAGTCAGAAATCCGACGAAACTGCAGTAGTGGCCAACGACGAAGAAACCCAGGCTCCCGTAGCTGAGCAAGCCGACGTTGCGCCGGTTGCCCCGGCCGAGCTCGCTGCCCCGGCAGAGACCGCCGCCCCAGTGGCCGACGCGGCAGAACCCGCCGCCCCAGTGGCCGACGCGGCAGAACCCGACGCCCCAGTGGCCGACGCGGCAGAGCCCGCGCCCAAGCCTGCCTCTCCGGCGCCACGTCCGGCCCCCTCGCATGCGCCTTCCCCCGCCGCATTTGCTGCCCGCCCCAAGGCAGCCGCCAGTGTTATTCCGGCCGCGCCGGCAGCCCAGCCTACGGCTGTCTCCCTGGCGGAAGCCGCCAAGTGGGGGCGCGCCGAGGGTGACGGCCACGTCTTCCTGACCATCGACGGCGAAGAGCAGCCGGTGGGACAGTACCCGGGAGTGAGCACCGACGAGGCGCTGGCATACTTCGCCCGGAAGTACGACGACGTTGTTGCGCAGATCGTTTTGATGGAACACCGCGTGGAGTCCAAGGCCCCGGCCACGGACATGCAGAAGACGGTCGAGCACCTGCGTGAGCAGCTGGCAGAGCGAAACATGGTGGGCGACATCCGCACTGCCGAGGCTCGACTTGATGCCTTGGCTGGACAGATTTCCGAGTTGGAGAAGTCCGAGAAAGCTGCACACGACGCCGCACGATCCGCGGAGCTCGCGGCACGCGAGGCGATCGTCGCCGAAGCCGAATCCATCGCATCCCAGGATCCGTCCCAGGTCCAGTGGAAGACGTCGAGCGCCCGCATGAACGAACTCTTCGAGAGCTGGAAGACAGCCCAGAAGAACGGCATCCGGCTTGGACGAAGCAACGAGGACGCGCTGTGGAAGCGGTTCCGCTCGGCCCGTACCGTCTTTGACCGCCACCGCCGTGCGTACTTCTCCCAATTGGACAGCACCAACTCGGCGGCCAAGGTCGCCAAGGAACAGCTGATCGTCGAGGCCGAAGCTCTCTCCAGCTCCACGGATTGGGGATTCGCCGCCGGCGAATACCGCCGTCTCATGGACCAGTGGAAGGCTACGCCTCGCGCCAGCCGCAAGGATGACGACGCCCTCTGGCTCCGTTTCCGTGCCGCGCAGGACGTATTCTTCAGCAACCGCCAGGCTGCCAACGACGAGATCGACCAGCAGTACACGGCAAACCTTGCCGTCAAGGAAGAGCTCGTTGTCGAGGCACAGGCCCTGCTGCCGATCACGGACCTCAATGCTGCCAAGAAGTCCCTGCAGTCCATCCGCGACCGCTGGGAAGAAGCCGGCAAGGTCCCCCGCGCCGACATGGGCAGGATCGAAGCCGGCCTTCGCAAGGTTGAGGACGCCGTCCGCGACGCCGAAGAGGACAAGTGGCGCCGGAGCAACCCGGAGACGAAGGCCCGCACCAACAGCGCCTTGTCGCAGCTGGAAGCGGCTATCGCCGGCCTGAGGGAAGACCTGGAAAAGGCCGAAAAGGCCGGAGACCAGCGCCGCATCAAGAACGCCCGCGAGGCCCTTGAAGCACGAGAGGCCTGGCTTGACCAGATCCAGCGTTCGGCAAGCGATCTCGCGTAGTAGTAGAGCTTGAACCAACAGGCCCCGTGCCGGTTATCCACATAACCGACACGGGGCCTGTTCCCGTTGCGGCAGCCACGCGATGATTGCTGAATGGCCCCGAGATTACCGCCTCCGCAGCAACAGGACTTCCCTGCCCAAGAGCTGTACGCGCCCAGCCCGCAGTTCACGTGGGCCGAGCTTCAATCAATGGCTACGGACGGCGTGCTCACACCACTCTACGAGAAGAGCTTCACTCCCTCGGGGCTGGATGTCACGCCTCGGCTCCGAGCCCGCGCGGCCGCCCTGGTGGTTCCGGATCGCATTCGCAGGAAGGTCATCGCGGGGCGCATGACGGCGGCCTGGATTTACGGTTGCGCGGATGCCCCAGAGAGGCTTTCGCTTCTCGTGGACGCCAAACACCGTATATCGAGCTTGCGTTCGGCCCGCGGCTGTATCCTGCACGAAGTCCGTTTAGGCCAACTGGACGTGGTCAGCATCGGCGGGCTGCTCGTGACCAGTCCCCTGCGGACGGCCGTGGATGTGGCCCTACACGTAGAAGCCAGCAGGGCCTTGCCCGCACTGCGGATGCTGCTGTCCCGGGATGAATTGGGCGTCCGGCTGCGGCTCTTGACCCTCGCGGTGGAGGCGTCCACGAGGGTGCCCCACAAGAAAGCTGCACTGCGCAAGATTGCCGCGTTGGCTCGGACCGCTGACCCGCCGCCTTCCGACGTCTTGCCGCCTGAGGTAGCCGCCTGAGTTGCTAGGTTCAGCTTCTCCTGCGGTTGCCCGTGGTCCGGTAGACGTCAAAGACCCCGTCGATCCTGCGCACGGCACTGAGCACGTGGTGAAGGTACTTAGGATCGCCCATTTCGAACGCGAAGCGGGAGATGGCTACCCGGTCGCTGGAGGTGTGCACGGAAGCAGCCAGGATGTTGACGTGGTTTTCCGAAAGCACGCGGGTGACATCCGAAAGCAACGACTTCCGGTCCAAGGCTTCCACCTGGATCTCCACCAGGAAGACGCTGGATTGGGTCGGAGCCCATTCAACCTCGACGATGCGATCGGGCTGGTCACGGAGGTCCGAGACATTCGTACAGTCCGTGCGGTGTACCGACACCCCCGAGCCGCGGGTCACGAACCCGAGGATCGGATCAGGCGGTACAGGCGTGCAGCAGCGGGCCAGCTTCACCCAGACATCCCCCACGCCGCGGACAATGACGCCGGAGTCCGAGTACCGGGTCTTCTGGAGTTGCGAGGGAATGCTGACTTCGTCCAGGTCCTCATCGGGCGTCTCATGCCCACCGAGGTGCTCCATGAGCTTTTCCATGACGGACTGCGCCGAAGTGTGCCCGTCTCCGACGCCGGCATACAGGCCGGAAATGTCGACGTAGTGGAATTCCTCGGCCACCGTGGACAAGGCGTCATGTGTCATGAGCCGTTGCAGGGGCAGGTTCTGCTTACGCATGGCGCGGGTCAGCTGGTCCTTGCCCCGCTCGATGGCCTCTTCGCGGCGTTCCTTGCTGAACCACTGCCGGATCTTGTTGCGCGCCCGGGCGCTTTTGACGAAATGCTGCCAGTCCTGGCTCGGTCCTGCGCCCTCGGCCTTGGAGGTGAAGATCTCCACCCAGTCGCCGTGATTGAGTTCGCTGTTGAGCGGAACCAGCTTGCCGTTGACGCGCGCACCGATGGTCCGGTGACCCACTTCGGTGTGCACCGCGTAGGCGAAGTCCACCGGTGTCGATCCTGCGGGAAGGGCCATGACCTCGCCCTTGGGGGTGAAGACGAACACTTCCCGGGCATTGATTTCAAAACGCAGCGAGTCCAGGAATTCGCCCGGATCCGATGTTTCCTGCTGCCAGTCGACCAGGGAACGCAACCAGCCCATGTCGCCGTCCTTGGGGCTCCCCGGACCTACGGCGGTCCGGTTGGGCTGGTCCTTGTACTTCCAGTGTGCCGCCACGCCATACTCGGCACGGCGATGCATTTCGTGGGTACGGATCTGGATCTCAACGGGCTTGCCCCCGGGCCCGATCACGGTGGTGTGCAAGGACTGGTACATGTTGAACTTCGGCATGGCGATGTAGTCCTTGAACCGTCCCGGAAGGGGGTTCCAGCGCGAATGCAAGGTGCCAAGAGCCGCGTAACAGTCACGGACGGAATCCACGAGGACACGCACGCCCATGAGGTCGTTGATGTCGTCGAAGTCCTTGTCCCGGACAATCATCTTTTGGTAGATCGAGTAGTAATGCTTGGGGCGGCCCGTGATGGTGGCCTTGATGCGGGCGACGCGCAGGTCTTCGGCAATCTGGTTGCGGATGACGCTCAGGCTCTTCTCGCGCTCTGGAGTGCGGTCCCCCACCATCCGGACGATTTCTTCATACACCTTCGGGTACAAGGCGGCGAAGGAAAGATCCTCAAGTTCCCATTTGATGGTGTTCATGCCAAGGCGGTGGGCCAGCGGTGCAAAGATCTCAAGTGTTTCGCGCGCTTTGCGGGCGGAAGATTCAGCGGAAACAAAGCGCCACGTACGGGCGTTGTGCAGCCGGTCCGCCAGCTTGATCATCAGTACCCGGATGTCCTTGGCCATGGCCACGACCATCTTGCGGACGGTCTCGGACTGTGCGGCCTCACCGAATTGGACTTTGTCCAGCTTGGTGACGCCGTCCACGAGCATTGCGACCTCGGGGCCGAAATCACGCGTCAGGTCAGCGAGGGTGTAGGGAGTGTCCTCGACGGTGTCGTGCAGGAGTGCAGCAGCAAGGGTTGTGCCTGTGAGGCCCAATTCGGCCAGGATCGTGGCCACCGCAACGGGGTGGGTGATGTACGGATCGCCGCTCTTCCGCTTCTGGCCCTGATGGCTGCGCTCTGCCACGGTAAAGGCCCGCTGGATGAGATCGAGGTCTTCTTTGGGGTTGTTGGCCCTGACGGTCCGCAGGAGCGGTTCGAGGATGGGCGAATAGGTGCTCGTGCCCCGTCCCGTCAACTTCGCCAGCCTGGAGCGCGTCCGCTCGCGTCGTCCGGGGAACGTCGGGCGCACGCCCGGGGAGTCCACGGGCACACCGTCCACGGTGCTTCCCGTAGCTGCAGTTGCGGTGCCGGGCACGCGGCTCAGGCCGTCCTCTCCGCCCGCCGGCGGCGCCGACGTCGTACGTTCCTCCACAAAAGCACCTCTCACGACTGACTTAATTCTCCCAGTCTATTCCCGCTGGTGAGCTCTCCAAGAACCGGTACCCAGATGACGGAGCCGGGAACGCAAAAGGGCCGGTCACCACTTTTCGGCGGTGACCGGCCCTTCAAGGGGAAACGAGGCTAAACGGCCGCTGCTTCCGAGTTCGCGCTGACGGCTGCCGCGCGCCGGGTCGCCACCTTCTTGGCCTGCTTCTGCAGCTCGGGTTCGCTCTGGCGCAGCCACGCGTAGAGCGGAGCCGCGATGAAGATCGTCGCCGCCGTACCGATCAGGATGCCGACGAACAGGGCGAGGGACAGGTCGCGCAGCGTGCCGGCGCCCAACAGTCCGGCGCCGATGAACAGAATCGCGGCGACCGGCAATACTGCCACCATCATGGTGTTGATGGAGCGCACCAGGGTTTGGTTGACGGCAAGGTTGACCTCTTCGGCGAAAGTGCGCCGGCTGGAGGTCGCGATGTCCGAGGTGTTTTCACGGATCTTGTCGAAAACCACCACGGTGTCGTACAGGGAGTAGCTGAGGACCGTCAGGAAGCCGATGATGGCCGACGGTGTCACCTCGAAATCGCTCAAGGAGTAGACACCGGCCGTAGTGAACATCGTGACCAGCATGCCGGCAAGGGCAGAAACCGACATCTTCCAGGTGCGGAAGTACAACGCCATCAAGAGAGCGGCCAGCCCAACGAACACCGCGAGGCCGATCAGGGCCTGCTTGGTGACATCCTGCCCCCAGGTGGGGCCGATGAAGGTCGAGGTGACCTGGTTTTCGGTCACGCCGTAGGCCTTCGCGAGATCCGTCTTGATCTTGATGGTCTGGTCATCGCTGAGTTTGTCGGTCTGGATGCGCATGGTGCTACCAGCGACGTTGGCGACGCGCGGAACGGCACCAGCAACGACGTCGTGGACTGCCTTCTCGCCCGGGGCGGATTCGGTGGTCTTCACGTTGGACACCGTGAACTCGGAGCCGCCCCGGAAGTCGATTCCGAGGTTGTACCCGCCCTTGACCACCGGCAGGAGGATGGAGATCGCCACCGCTACTGCGGCGATGATGAACCAGATCTTCTTGCTGGAAACGAAGTTGTAAGAACGCTTGCCCGTGTAGAGCTCGTTGCCGAACTTTGCGAAGCTCGTGGTCATTACTTCTCCTCCTTGGTGCCGTTGGAAGAACCAGTCAACTGGGCCTGCTTCTCGGCAAGCCGGCGTTCGGCGATGGTCATGCGGCGCTCGGCTTCAGCGGCAGCACCGGTGTTGCGGGCGCGCACGACGGCGGGCTTCTCCGTTGGCGTGCGGAGCCGGCCGGCACCGCGGTACAGCGGCACGGCGCCCAGTCGCTCAGGGTCGAGGCCGGAGAAGCGGTGCCCCTCGCCGAAGAACTTGGTCCGGGCCAGCGCCTGGAGCGTGGGGTGCGTGAACATGAACACGACCAGGAGGTCTGCCAGCGCGGTGAGGCCAAGGGTGAAGGCGAAGCCGCGGACGTTTCCAACAGCGACGAAGTACAGCACCAAGGCCGCGAGCAGGTTGACGGCCTTGGACGCGAGGACCGTGCGCTTGGCGCGCTTCCAACCGTTAGCGACGGCGGACACGAGGCCCTTGCCCTCACGAAGTTCGTCACGGATGCGTTCGAAGTACACGATGAAGGAGTCTGCTGTCTGGCCAATGGCCACGATAAGACCTGCCACACCGGCAAGGGACAGCCGGTAGTTTTCAGTCCAGCCAAGGATCGCGATGGCTAGGTATGTCAGTCCACCGGCCACAACGAGCGAGAGGATGGTGACAAAGCCCAAGGCCCGGTACTGGAAGAGCGAATAGACCACCACGAGCAGGAGCCCGATCACACCGGCCATCAGGCCAAGACGCAGCTGCTCGCCACCGAGGGTGGCGGAAATCTGTTCCTCGGACTGGATATCGAAGCTGATCGGCAAAGCGCCGTAGCGAAGCTGGTCCGACAACGCCTGTGCCGAGGCCTGCGTGAAGTTACCCGTGATCTGCGGCTTGCCATCGGTAATGACTGCGAGGGCACGCGGCGCGGAAATAACCTGGTCATCCAGGACGATGGCGAACTGGGCCTTGGGGTCGTTGCCGCCCTGCGCCTGCGATGCCACGTAGAACTGGTTGAGCCTCTGCGTAACGTCCTTGAAGGTCTTGGTGGCGTTGGCATCGAACGTGATGGTCACGCCCCACGCATTGGTGACCGAGCCCTGCGCGCCCTGGACGGGATCGAAGGAGGACGACACGATGTCCTGGCCCTTCACTTCGACCGGGCCAAGGATGTACTTGACGGCAGGAGTCTTGGCCGTTGCCGGCTCGCAGGTCACCAGCGGCTTGGCGGGATCCGACCGCGGCTGCTTATCCTGGGCCGGGTTGACGCAGTCCAAGGCTTCGAAGGCCTTGTAGACGTCGGCTGTGACCCAGTTGCTGTCGCTGGCGTTGGTCGGCGCAGCGGTGGGCTTGGGCAGGCTCGCGTCCGGCGTGCGGGATGCGACCGGAACGGCCGCAGGGTCACCGGTGGTGATCACCGGGCGGAAGTTCATGTCGGCAGATGCCTGGATCAGGGCACGGGTTTCCGAACTTGGCGTACCGGGAAGGCTTACCACGACGTTACGGCCGGACTGCGTGGTGATTTCCGCTTCGGCGACACCGGAGCTGTCAACGCGTTGGCGGATAATCGCGACGGCCTGGTTCAACTGTTCTTCGTTGATGCCGGTTGATCCTTCGACCTTGGGCGCGAGAATCATTTGCGTGCCGCCCTCGAGGTCAAGCGCGAGCTTTGGGGCCCAGCTGGCGTGACCAGTGATGACGCCGCCACCGAGGACTGCTGTCAGTACAGCGAATATTGCGACAAGCCAGATCAGCACCCTGCGGGCTGCATTTTTGTGGCCGGTTCGTGCCATGTTCGATCTTCCTGTTGATGACGGAACAGCCGCCGACGTGCACGGGTGAGCGCAGGCCGGCGGCGATTCATTGCCGTAGAACTATTCCCGCTTGTAGAGCGGGTACGGGCTAGTTGTCCTTCTTGCCCTCGTCGTTGAGGCGCTTGAGGGTCTCGTCCGGGGTCTCCGTGGATGCAGATGCATCGGCATCCGCGGCCGTCAGCGACGACGCGTCGTCCGGAACGTCAACTGCGGCCTCCTCGGCGGGCTCAACGATCTTGGTGACGGCCTGGCGGTGCACCGTGGCGAGGTTGCCCGGGGACAGTTCCAGGACAACCTTGTTCTCGGCGTCGTCCATCGAGACGATTCGGCCGAACAGTCCGAAACTGGTCATGACGTCAACGCCGGGGGCAAACTGGGACTGCAGCTTGGCCTGCTGTTGCTGCGTCTTCTTGTTGCGGCGGAACATCATGAAGATGAAGACGCCGAGCATGGCGAACAGCAGGATTGTCATTGGATCCACAGGGAAGTTCCGTTCTTTACTTACGTTTTTGGTTTCACGGCCATGTCTGCCCGGTGGATCCGGCGGCCGTGGAGCTTTCGCCCACTTGGCCGCACAATGCTCCGACGGGCGGGCACAGAACCAAGGACTCGAACGTGCCGAGTGTCATACCAGTCTAGAGGGTTAAGCTGAATGGATCGTGCTAACGGCCGGTGTCGATGCTTTCCGCCCCGTTTTCGCTATCCTCGAACAACGCCAGCGGGTCCTGCCCGAACACTCCTGGCGGCACGGCGTATCCGAGGTGCGTCCAGGCTGACGCCATGGCAATCCTGCCGCGCGGCGTCCGTCCCAAGAGGCCTTCGCGCACCAGGTACGGCTCAGCGACCGTTTCGACGGTCTCCGGTTCCTCCCCCACGGCGATAGCGAGGGTGGAGAGCCCTACGGGACCGCCGTTGAACTTGAGGATCAGGGCTTCCAGCACAGCACGGTCCAGGCGATCCAAGCCACGCTGGTCCACCTCGTACATGTCCAACGCAGCGGAGGCGGCACGGGCATCGATTTGTTCGATGCCGTGAACCAAAGCCCAGTCCCGGACACGGCGAAGCAGCCGGTTGGCGATACGCGGGGTTCCGCGGGAACGGCCCGCAATCTCGCTGAAGCCGGCCGAGTTGACTTTCAGGTCAAGCAGTCCGGCCGAGCGGCGCAGTACGAGTTCCAGCTCCGCCACTGAGTAGAACTCCAGGTGCCCGGTAAAACCAAAGCGGTCACGCAGCGGTCCAGGCAGCAGGCCGGCCCGCGTGGTGGCGCCCACGAGGGTGAAAGGCGGCAGCTCAAGCGGAATGGCAGTGGCGCCTGCGCCCTTGCCCACCACGATGTCCACCCGGAAGTCTTCCATGGCCATGTACAGCATTTCCTCTGCGGGCCGGGACATCCGGTGGATTTCGTCGAGGAAGAGCACTTCGCCTTCAGAAAGCGAGGAGAGGATGGCCGCAAGGTCTCCGGCGTGCTGGATGGCCGGCCCGCTGCTGATGCGCAAGGGTGCGTTCATCTCGGCGGCGATGATCATGGAGAGAGTGGTCTTGCCGAGCCCAGGAGGGCCCGAAAGCAGGACGTGGTCCGCGCTGCGGCCGCGCATCCTCGAGGCTTCCAGCACGAGCGAGAGTTGCTTTCGGACACGGTGCTGGCCTACGAAGTCGTGGAGGTTCTTCGGGCGAAGTGCGGCTTCGATGATGCGCTCTTCGGGTTCCTCTCCCCCGGTAACGAGGGACTGCTCAGCCACGGCTGCCTACCCGGTTTCCGGCGCGGGCGCCGTCCTGCCCGAGCCAGCGAAGGGTTGCGCGCAGGATCTGGGCGACGTTGCCGGCGTCGGCAAGTTCCGGGGAATCGGCCATTGCCTTGTCGATGCTGCCGGCAGCGTCCTTCTCCGACCAGCCCAGGCTCGTCATTGCGGCGACCACCTGCGGCTTCCAGACAGACTCGGCCGCGACGGCGGGGGCGGCCCCGGGCGCGGTGCCGTGGGGAACGAGTTTGCCCGCCAGTTCCAGGACGATCCTGCCGGCCACTTTCGGGCCGATACCGGGGACCTTGGTGAATGACTTGGCATCGCCGGAATGCGCGGCCACCCGGATCGCCTCGGGCTCGTGGACGGCCAGGACTGCAAGGGCCAGGCGCGGCCCCACCCCGCTCACACTGAGCAGGACATCGAAAACTTCGCGTTCGTCGTCGTTCGAGAAACCAAAGAGCGTCAGGGAGTCCTCCCGGACGATCAACGAAGTGAACAGCTTCGCTTCCTCGCCGACGTGCAGGTGGCTGAGGGTTTGGGGCGTGGCGTAGACGCTCATACCGGCGCCGTTGAGATCGATGACGGCCGTGGAGAGACTGACGTGTGCCACGGTTCCGCGGAGAAAACTGATCAAGACCCGGCTCCTGAAGTACTGCCCCGCGCATGCTGCGCCGCGGGCTATCCGAACATATCTACGAATACCCTAGCAAGGGCCACCGACAATTACCGGGCGCGGCGCGCTTTCGCTTCGGCTTCAGCCCAGGCTCGCTGGGCGGGCGTCAATGCGCTGCTCCCCGGTCCGGTGGTGGCAACTGCGGCACCGCTGCCGGCCCGCCACGCGTGGGTGACAGCGAGGGCCAACGCGTCCGCGGCGTCGGCCGGGCGGGGCGGGGCGTCAAGACGAAGGATCTTGGTGATGAGTTTCGTCACCGCTTCCTTGTTGGAGGTGCCGCTTCCCGTCACGGCGGCTTTGACCTCCGACGGCGTGTGGAGCGCCACCGGGATGCCCCGCCGCGCGGCGGCCGCGATGACGACGCCGGATGCCTGGGCAACGCCCATGACCGTACTGACGTTCAACTGGGAGAAGACCCGTTCGACCGCGAGAACGTCGGGTTTATAGAGGTCCAGCCATTCATCGATGGCCTTGGCTATGACCAGCAGTCGCTGGTCCAATGATTGCTCCGGGGAGGTTCCCACGACGCAGACAGCTACCATCGTGGCGCGCCGGTTCCGTTCGACGTCGACCACTCCGATGCCGCAACGGGTGAGGCCCGGATCGACTCCCAATACGCGAAGAGTCAAGTCCGGGCCTCCCTGTTTGTTGTGAAGCTGAATGGCAAGCGGGCGCTACTCGGCTTCGAGCGCAGCCTGGACTTCCTCGCTCATGTCCGCGTTGGTATAAACGTTCTGGACGTCGTCGAGATCCTCGAGGGCGTCGACGAGCTTCATGAACTTCTTGGCACCGTCGAGGTCCAGCGGCACCTGCATGGACGGGACGAATTCAGCTTCGTCCGTTTCGTATTCGATGCCGGCCTCCGTGAGGGCTTCGCGGATTGCCGGAAGATCGGTGGGCTCCGAGTGGATTTCCCAGTTGTCGCCGTTGTCCTTGACTTCTTCTGCGCCGGCCTCGAGCACTGCCATCAGGATGTCGTCTTCGCTGAGCCCGTTCTTGGGCAGGTTGACGACGCCCTTGCGGGTGAAGAGGTAGCTCACGGAGCCGGGATCGGCGATAGTGCCGCCGTTGCGGGAAATCGCCAGGCGGACCTCGGAGGCGGCACGGTTCTTGTTGTCCGTGAGGCACTCGATCAGGAGGGCGGAACCCTGCGGGCCGCGGGCCTCGTACATGATCTCCGTGTAGTCGACCACTTCGCCGGTGAGGCCGGCTCCGCGCTTGATGGCGCGGTCGATGTTGTCGGCGGGGACCGAGGTCTTCTTGGCTTTGGTCACAGCCAGTTCGAGGCTCGGGTTGCCGGCAAGGTCCGGTCCGCCCATGCGGGCCGCGACTTCGATGTTCTTGATCAGTTTGGCGAACGACTTGGCCCGGCGGCTATCGAGGATGGCCTTCTTGTGCTTGGTCGTCGCCCATTTGGAGTGGCCTGACATGCTTTAAACTTCCCCTCTGATCATTCGAATAAACAATTCATGCACGCGCTTCTCCCCAGTCACTTCCGGGTGGAAGGAGGTGGCCAGCAACCGACCTGAGCGCACTGCAACAATTCTAGCCAACCCGTGCAAAGTGTCCGTGTGGGTCGCTTTGCCCGGTTCCACCTGCGCAAGGATTTCGACGCCGGGTCCGACCCGTTCCACCCACGGTCCGCGGATGAAGACGGCGTGGACGGGGTCCACGCCGGACTCGCCTGCGCTGAACTCGAGGCCCTTGAAGTCAAGATCGGTTTCGAAGGACTCGCGCTGCCGGCCGAAGGCATTGCGACGGACCGTGATGTCCAATCCACCGAAAGTCTGCTGCGGATTTCCGGCGAGGTCCGTGGCGGGATCGGCGATGTCGTCCGCCAGCAGGATCATGCCGGCGCAGGATCCATACACCGGCAGCCCGGACGCGATCTGCTTGCGGATGGGATCGGCGAGTTCGAAGATGCGCGCCAGCTTGTCGATGGTAGTCGACTCGCCGCCGGGAATGATGAGGCCGTCAATGTCGTCGAGCTCCGCCGGACGCCGGATGCCGACGCCGGTGGCACCGGCCGCTTCGACGGCGTGGATGTGCTCACGAAAATCGCCTTGTAGTGCGAGGACGCCGATGCGCAGGCCCGCGCCCACGCTTGATGACGCCTCGGAAGGGGGATTGGTCATTCGACCATCATAATGCGCTGCCACTGCCGGGCTTGCGCCGGCAACCCGATCGCGGCTTTACGGCACGTGGTTTATGCACCAACTGGGATATATTACAGAGCATGTTTTCGTTCACCGTTCCACTCGGCAAGCTGGTCCGTGCTGTGTCCCGGCTGCGCGGCGGGGGTTCGGCTTTGCCCGGCCTCGTGGTCGAGAAGATCGACCCCGGCTTCATGCAGAGGACGCTGTCCTCGCTCCCCCACGGTGTGGCGGTGGTGAGCGGAACCAACGGCAAGACGACCACCACAAAAATGGTGGTGGAGCTCCTGGAAAGCCAGGGCTTGAAGGTCTTCACCAACCGGACGGGCAGCAACTTCACCCGTGGCGTTGCGGCCGCTCTCCTGGGTGAGGTGGACTGGCGCGGCAGGTTGGACGCCGACGTCGCGGTGTTGGAACTCGACGAGGCACACGCCGTGCATTTCGTGAACAAGGTGCCGCCGCGCTATTGCCTTCTCCTCAACGTCCTGCGCGACCAACTGGACCGTTTCGGCGAAATCGACACCACGGCGCTACTCCTCCAGCGCATCGCCGAGCGAACCACCGGGACCGTGGTCCTGAACCGCGAGGATCCCCGGGTCGCCCGTATTGCCGGAGCCGTGAGCGGCCCGAAGGTGCTCTACTTCGGATTGGACGAATCGCTCCGCAGCACCTTCCCGAACGACGACGACATGCGGGCCGCGGCTCCGGAAACCAGCCCCCGCGGTGAGGTCCCCGCATCCCCGGCGGCCGACGTCGTGCTCCGCCGGGTCGGTACCGACGACGCCGACTTCGAGTTCGACGGAACCCTTGTGTCCACGCACATGAAACTCCGCGGCGTCTACAACATCTTCAACGCCGCAGCCGCGTTGGTCCTCGCCAGGAGCATCACCGGGGCAAGCGGGAGGCCCGGCGACTCCGCCAAGCTGGTCAAGGCGCTCTCCGAAGTGGCTCCGGCGTTTGGCCGCGGGGAGAGCCTGACGGTGGACGGCCAGCCTTTTGAGTTGGTCCTCGTGAAGAACCCGAGCGGTTTCCGCCTGGGCCTGAAGTCTTTCCCGGCGAAGGGCTACGCGTCCATGATCGCCATCAATGACAACTATGCCGACGGCCGGGACATGTCGTGGCTTTGGGACGTTGAATTCGACTCCCTGCGCGAGGACGGTGTCGAGGTCGTCACCGGCGTCCGTGCCTATGACATGGCACTGCGCCTCCAGTACGACGAGGTCCGCTTCGGCTCAGTGGACACCGACATCACTGCGGCCTTGGCCGAATTCATCCGGGGTTCGGCCGGCAAACCGAAACGCGTATTCTGCACGTACACCGCGATGTTGGCCATCCGGCGCGAACTCTCCAAAATCACCACAGTAGAGGTGGTCTCATGACCCCGGCCGAAGGTACCGCTCACACTAGCAAGGGCACCATCCGGGTCCTGCAGCTGTACCCCCGGGACATGAACATCTACGGGGACTGGGGCAACGCACTCGTCTTGCGGCAGCGCCTGCTCTGGCACGGTTACACGCCCGAACTCCTTGAATACAATGTGGGCGACGACTTCCCCGAAGATGTCGATCTCATTGTCGGCGGTGGCGGCCAGGACAGCGGCCAGGTAGTCATCCAGGACGATCTCCAGTCACGCGGCGAGCAACTGCGCGGGATGGCCGAGGACGGAACGCCCATGCTGGTCATTTGCGGGCTCTACCAGCTTTTCGGCAAGTTCTTCAAGACGAAGAGCGGACCTGTTATCCCCGGTATCGGCATCCTTGACGTCGAGACCATCGGTACGGACGAACGCCTCATCGGAAACGTCACGCTCACTTCACCCGAGTTCGGGGAAATCATGGGCTACGAAAACCACAGCGGACAGACCTCCCTGGGTGCCGGCGTCGAGCCGCTCGGCACCGTGTCCAAGGGCGCCGGCAACAACAGCAAAGACAACCACGAAGGCGCCAGGCACCGGAATGTGGTTGCCAGCTACTTGCACGGTTCCCTGTTGCCCAAGAATCCGGCCATCGCCGATTTCCTGATCCGGACCGCCGTCGAACGCAAGTACGGTACTTTCGTCCCCGGCACGCCCGACGACGACTTTGCCCGCCTCGCGCGCGAACACGCCGCGCGGCGGCCGCGCTAACACGGGGAAAACCGTTGTGGGCGGGGCCCCTGCATGAAAGGGTTGCTTCATGACGAACCCCCTCTTGGAGCCGAGTACCCTTCCCTTCGGCTTGCCGCCCTTCGCAACAATCCAGGACAGCCACTTCGCCGAAGCCGTTGATGCGGGCCTCGTTGAGCACCTGGCCGAGATCCAGTCCATCGTCGACAACCCGGAGCCCGCATCCTTCGAAAACACGGCGGTCGCGATGGAACGCTCCGGCCGCCTGCTGGAGCGGGCAGCGGCGGCCTTCTTCACATTGGTTTCCGCCGACGCCTCGGAGGCCATCCGCGAACTCGAAACCGAGCTGTCTCCCCGGTTCGTGAGCCATCAGGACGCGGTCTATCTCAACCGCGGACTGTACGAGCGATTCGCGGCCGTAGACACTTCAGGACTTGATGACGAAGCCACCCGCCTGGTGCAGGAGTACCTCCGGGAATTCCGCCAGTCGGGCATCCAGCTCCACCCGGCTGACCAGGAAAAACTCAAGAGCCTCAACGCGGAACTCTCCCGCTTGGGAACGGAGTACGGGCAACGGGTCAAGGAAGCCATGAAGGCCGCCGCCCTGGTGGTGGATGACGCCACAGAACTTGCCGGCCTGCCGGCGGACGACATCGCCAGTGCTGCGGAGGCCGCACGCACTGCCGGGCACGAGGGAAAATACCTCCTGACTCTCATACAGCCGAGCAACCAGCCTGCTTTGGCTTCTTTGCAGAACCGCGAGCTCCGCCGTCGCCTGTTTGAGGCGTCCGTTGCGAGGGGAAGCGACGGCGGCAGCCTGGACGTCCTGGAACTGGTGAAGGCGATGGTGCGTTTGCGGGCCGAGAAGGCGACACTCCTCGGGTTCGGCAACTACGCCGAAATGGTCATGGACCGCCAGACCGCCCCCGATTTCGCGGCCGTGCAAGCGATGCTCAACCGACTTGCTCCGGCCGCCATCCGCAACGCCGATGCAGAAGCGGCTGCCCTGGCGGAGAGCGCAGGGCACCCATTGGAAGCATGGGACTGGGCGTACTACTCCTCGAAGGTCCGGCGGGAGCGCTACGAAGTGGACGAACAACTCCTTCGGCCCTATTTCGAATTGGACCGGGTACTCGTGGACGGCGTGTTCTTCGCAGCCACGAGCCTCTTCGGTATTACTTTCCACGTGCGGAATGACCTTGAGGGGTACCACCCCGATGTCCGCGTCTGGGAGGTGCGAAACGGAGACGGCTCCGAGCTTGGTCTCTTCCTGGGCGACTACTACGCGCGGGACTCAAAGCGCGGCGGCGCCTGGATGAACTCGCTCGTCGAACAATCAGCACTCCTGGGTACCAAGCCGGTGGTGATCAACAACCTGAACATCTCCAAACCGCCGGCCGGAGAACCCACCCTGCTTACCCTGGACGAGGTCCGGACCACGTTCCACGAGTTCGGCCATGCCTTGCACGGACTCTTCTCCAACGTCATGTATCCCCGGTTTTCCGGCACCTCGGTCCCCCGGGACTTCGTGGAGTATCCGTCGCAGGTCAACGAGATGTGGATCATGTGGCCCGAGATTATCGGTAACTACGCCCGGCACCACGCGACTGGCGAAGCGCTTCCCCAGGACATCATCGACCGCCTCAACGAGTCCAAGCTTTGGGGCGAAGGCTTCGCCACGACGGAATACCTCGGCGCCGCCCTTTTGGACCTGGCCTGGCACGTGCTGGACGTCGACGGCGTTCCTCAGGACGCGCTGGACTTCGAAGCCAAGGCATTGGCTGCTGCAGGCGTGGCGCACTCCCTCATTCCGCCCCGGTACCGCACGGGGTACTTCCAGCACGTCTTCGCCGGGGACTTCTACGCCGCCGGGTACTACTCGTACATCTGGAGTGAAGTGCTGGACGCGGAAACGGTGGACTGGTTCACGGAAAACGGCGGGCTGCTGCACGAGAACGGCGAACGATTCCGCTCGGAGCTGCTCTCCCGTGGCAACAGCCGCGATCCGTTGGAATCATTCCGCACGCTCCGCGGCCGCGACGCCTCCCTCGAGCCGCTCCTCAAGCGCCGCGGCCTCGAATAGCTGCTTGGCCGCCCCAACTGACTCGCAGTTAATGTCGTTATGGAGCCTCATAACGACAACAACTGGGAGTCAGTTGGGTTAACGCACGACGCCGGCCGGTCACCGAAGAAGGTGACCGACCGGCGTCGTACTTAGCGGGAGAGCGGTGCGAGGGACGGTGCGACCCGCCAACGCAAGGCGCCGGGCGGTGTGATCCGGCAGCCTGCGTAAAAGGGCCCCCGCCCCGAGCCGCTGGAAAGCCGCGGCAGTGAGTCGCGGGGAATAGCAGGCCGAGGATCAGCGCCGTCCGGCGCCAACAAACCGCGCCGTCTGGCGCGTCGGCTTAACGAAGACCTACCAGCCGCGCTCGGCGAGGCGGTGGGGTTCGGGGATTTCCTCGACGTTGATGCCCACCATGGCTTCGCCCAGGCCGCGGGAGACCTTGGCGATGACGTCGGGGTCGTCGAAGAAGGTGGTGGCCTTCACGACGGCGGCGGCACGCTGGGCCGGGTTGCCGGACTTGAAGATGCCCGAACCGACGAACACGCCGTCGGCGCCGAGCTGCATCATCATCGCAGCGTCGGCCGGGGTGGCGATGCCGCCGGCGGTGAACAGCACGACGGGGAGCTTGCCGGTGGCGGCGATTTCCTTGACGAGCTCGTACGGTGCCTGCAGTTCCTTGGCCGCAACGTAGAGTTCGTCCTCGGGCAGGGTGGAGAGGCGGAGGATCTCGGCGCGGATCTGGCGCATGTGGGTGGTGGCGTTGGAGACGTCCCCGGTGCCGGCCTCGCCCTTGGAGCGGATCATGGCCGCGCCCTCGTTAATGCGGCGCAGCGCCTCGCCCAGGTTGGTGGCACCACAGACGAAGGGAACGGTGAAGTTCCACTTGTCGATGTGGTGGGTGTAGTCGGCCGGGGTCAGGACCTCGGACTCGTCGATGTAGTCAACACCGAGGGACTGCAGGACCTGGGCTTCGACGAAGTGGCCGATGCGGGCCTTGGCCATGACGGGGATGGACACCGCGGCGATGATCTGGTCGATCATGTCCGGGTCCGACATGCGGGACACGCCACCCTGGGCGCGGATGTCCGCGGGAACGCGCTCGAGCGCCATGACGGCCACGGCACCGGCATCTTCGGCGATGCGGGCCTGCTCGACGTTGACGACGTCCATGATGACGCCGCCCTTGAGCATCTCGGCCATGCCGCGCTTGACGCGGCTGCTGCCCGTAACGCTGGCTGCGGACGAACCGGCTTCGTTGCTTACATCAGGTGTAGACACAAAAACCCCTATGGGTAGATAGAAGACCTTGGCCGGGGCGCAGGCGGACGGAGGCCACACACAGCGCGCACCGGATTTCCAGGTCACATTGACCAAGTAACTTCAATACTAGTCCCCCGCGCTGTGACCGTCGTACTCGATTACCAGCCCCGGCCACGCGGTCGCGCCGGCACCGGCGGGCGTCGCGCACCCGGTGATATTGGTCCCGCGTGTCGCGGATACTTCAGGTGCATTGACGGCAGCAAGTTGGTGGGCGGATTCACGGCGCGGGAATCTGTCTTCTGCAATTGTGAGTTCACCGCCGGCCTGATCGCCGAGGCGATCCGGGTTCATTGGGAGCTCAGCACCTGATTTTCGGGACGTGTTTTCCTTGTTTCGCTTTTCGCGACGCCGAACGCCGGTGCGGGAGGTAAAAATGTCCGACCCCCGTGACAGGGTTTATTCATGGAAGGCATCGGTCAACTCGTCGCACCTCGGGCGGCCGCGCCCGACGGCGGGAACCCGTCGCCGGGACGCCTGTCCCGCCGGCTGAAGCCCGTCCCCGCCCGGCACGCGCAGTTCCAATTCGCAGCGCAGT
>NZ_JBYSXD010000108.1:0-1424 GCF_058781865.1 Arthrobacter sp. FW306-1B-F12A | reverse complement strand
GGCTCATCGCATTTGAGGGTGTAGCGGGGGTGGGCGCGTCGTTGGCCGGATAGGGGTCGAGGTCTTCCGATGATGGAAGTTCCTACACTGCCCATCCGGAAGACCTCGACGTGTCCAACGCTACCTTCCTGCCTCCTGACCTGACTACGTTCTGCCGGCTCGATGAGCTTGGGCTCGAAGCTGCCGGGCAGCGACTCGCCCCTGGCCGTGCGGTGTTGGAATGCCGTGCCGTTGATCCGGATGACTGGTGCCGATCGTGTGGGGGCCAGGGCATCGCCCGCGGCACGGTCACACGGCCGCTCGCGCACGAACCGTTGGGATGGCGGCCGACGACGCTGCTGGTGAGGGTCCGCCGCTACAAGTGCACCGGGTGCGGCCGGGTGTGGCGGCAGGACATCTCCAAAGCGGCGCAGCCGAGGGCGAAGATCTCCCGTCGCGGGCTGCGCTGGGCGCTGGAGGGCATCGTGTGCCAGCACCTGACCGTCGCCCGCGTCGCGGAAGGCCTGGGCGTGTCCTGGCATACCGCGAACACCGCGATCCTTGCCGAGGGCAAGCGGGTGTTGATCGAGGACCCTGCCCGGTTCAACGGGGTGGCCGTGATCGGCGTTGATGAGCATGTCTGGCGGCACACCCGGCGCGGGGACAAGTACGTCACCGTGATCATCGACCTCACCCCGGTCCGTGACAGGACGGGTCCGGCGCGGTTGTTGGACATGGTCGAGGGCCGCTCGAAACAGGTCTTCAAGGCCTGGCTTGCCGGGCGGCCGAAAGCGTGGCGGGACGGGATCGATGTCGTTGCGATGGACGGGTTCACCGGGTTCAAGACCGCAGCCGCCGAGGAGCTCCCGGACGCGGTCGAGGTCATGGATCCGTTCCACGTCGTCCGGCTTGCCGGCGATGCCCTGGACAGGTGCCGCCAGCGCGTGCAGCAGCAGACCATTGGTCACCGTGGACGGTCCGGGGACCCGCTCTACGCCGCCCGCCGGACCCTGCACACCGGGCACGATCTGCTCACCGAGAAGCAGAAGGACAGGTTGGAGGCCCTGTTCGTTGCGGACAACCACGCCGAAGTCGAAGCGACCTGGGGCATCTACCAGCGCGTCATCGCCGCGTACCGAGAACCTGACGGCACCCGAGGCAAAGAGCTCATGCAAGCACTGATCGGCGCGATCAGTGCCGGCGTTCCCGCTGCGCTGAGCGAGGTCATTACGCTGGGCCGGACGCTGAAACGCCGTGCAGGGGACGTGCTCGCGTACTTCGACCGGCCCGGCACCAGCAACGGCCCCACGGAAGCACTCAATGGCAGGCTCGAACACCTCCGCGGCTCCGCGCTCGGCTTCCGGAACCTTGCCAACTACATCGCCCGATCACTCCTCGAAACCGGCGGATTCAGACCGCGATTACACCCTCAAATGCGATGAGCC
>NZ_JBYSXD010000107.1:0-1589 GCF_058781865.1 Arthrobacter sp. FW306-1B-F12A | reverse complement strand
TTCATGCCGGCCAGCACTGCCGAGGCTGCGTTGGTGCCGTGGGCGGATGCCGGGATGAGGCAGACGTTGCGCTGGGCCTCGCCGCGGGAGTGGTGGTAGCCGCGGATGGCCAGCAGGCCCGCGAGTTCGCCCTGGGAACCGGCGTTGGGCTGGATGGAGACCTGGTCGTAACCGGTGATCTCCGTCAGGTCGGCTTCCAAATCTTCGATCAGTTCGCGCCAGCCCTCGGTCTGGGAATCCGGGGCGAAGGGGTGGATCGAGGCGAACTCCGGCCAGGAGATGGCTTCCATCTCCGCGGTCGCGTTCAGCTTCATGGTGCACGAACCCAGCGGGATCATGGTGCGGTCCAGAGCCAGGTCGCGGTCCGACAGCTTGCGGATGTAGCGCAGCAGCTGGGTTTCGGAACGGTGCGTGTTGAACACCGGGTGCTGCAGGTAGTCAGAAGACCGCACGACGGCGGCGTCCAAGGCGAAGCCCTCAGTAGTGCCGGCTATTTCCGCGCCATAAGCGGCCACTATCGAAAAGCAGTACATGACATCAGCGATAGTCCGGTCAGTAGTCGTTTCATCGACTGACACACCGACCAAATCGCGGTCGATAGCACGCAGATTTATCCCTTTGGCCGCGGCGGCGGCAAGGACCTGTTTAGCTTGCCCGGGAACTCGCACGGTGACGGTGTCGAAGAAGCTGCCGTGCAGGACCTCAAGGCCCGCGGCCTTGAGGGACGCTGCCAGGGTGCGGGCGTGGTTGTGGGCGGTCTCGGCGATCGCCTTCAGGCCGTCGGGGCCGTGGTAGACGGCGTACATCGAGGAAACGATGGCCAGCAGTGCCTGCGCGGTGCAGATGTTGGACGTCGCCTTCTCGCGGCGGATGTGCTGCTCGCGGGTCTGGAGGGCGAGGCGGTAGGCGGGAGTGCCGGCGTCGTCCTTGGAAACGCCCACCAAGCGGCCCGGCATGGAACGCTCGAGGCCCTTCTGGACGGCCATGTACGCGGCGTGCGGGCCGCCGAAGAACAGCGGCACGCCGAAGCGCTGGGTGGAGCCGACCGCGATGTCGGCACCCTGCTCGCCCGGAGGTGTGATCAGGGTCAGGGCGAGGAGATCGGCGGCGACGGTGACGAGGGCGCCGCGTTCCTTGGCGGCGGCAATCACGGCGGAGTGGTCGAACACCCGGCCGGAAACGCCCGGCTGCTGCAGCACGATGCCGTTGATGTCGCCCTCGGGCAGGCCCCGGGACAGGTCAGCGATCTCCACCTCAAAGCCCAGCGCCTCGGCGCGGCCCTTCACGATGGCAATCGTCTGCGGGAGGCAATCGGCGTCGAGCACGGTCTTGCCGTCGTGGGCGGTCTTGTTCTTGTTGGCGCGTCGCATCATGAGGACCGCTTCGGCGACGGCGGTGGCTTCGTCCAGGAGGGAAGCGTTGGCGATGGGCAGGCCCACGAGGTCCTGGACCATGGTCTGGAAGTTCAGCAGCGCCTCGAGGCGGCCCTGGGAAATTTCCGGCTGGTACGGGGTGTACGCCGTGTACCAGGCCGGGGATTCGAGGATGTTGCGGCGGATCACCGGCGGAGTGACAGTGTCGTAATAGCC
>NZ_JBYSXD010000106.1:0-1594 GCF_058781865.1 Arthrobacter sp. FW306-1B-F12A | reverse complement strand
CAACAAAAGGAAAGGACGACCGGGAACACACGAAGAAATGCAGCCAGGAAACCAGAAACACACAAACCCGCCCGGAACCACGCAACCCACACAGGCCACGCACCCCCCGACGGCCCTGTTGCCTCAGGACCCAACAGTGTGCCAAACACGAAAACCGGACAACCCCCACCCGCACCGTTCCACAACACCCCACCACAAAAATGACAGGACATCCGTACTGAACGCGGGAAAGAAACCACCCGGCCGCTATCTGCTGATATTCCACCCATGAGCACCCACCGCAGAACAGACGCCTGCGCAATGGGCTTTGCTTCCACACACCCCCCCACCAACCATGCGGAAGGAAGAAGGGCGATAATGGTGCTCCTTAGAAAGGAGGTGATCCAGCCGCACCTTCCGGTACGGCTACCTTGTTACGACTTAGTCCCAATCGCCGGTCCCACCTTCGACGGCTCCCCCCACAAGGGTTAGGCCACCGGCTTCGGGTGTTACCAACTTTCGTGACTTGACGGGCGGTGTGTACAAGGCCCGGGAACGTATTCACCGCAGCGTTGCTGATCTGCGATTACTAGCGACTCCGACTTCATGGGGTCGAGTTGCAGACCCCAATCCGAACTGAGACCGGCTTTTTGGGATTAGCTCCACCTCACAGTATCGCAACCCTTTGTACCGGCCATTGTAGCATGCGTGAAGCCCAAGACATAAGGGGCATGATGATTTGACGTCGTCCCCACCTTCCTCCGAGTTGACCCCGGCAGTCTCCCATGAGTCCCCACCACTACGTGCTGGCAACATGGAACGAGGGTTGCGCTCGTTGCGGGACTTAACCCAACATCTCACGACACGAGCTGACGACAACCATGCACCACCTGTAAACCGACCGCAAGCGGGGCACCTGTTTCCAGGCGTTACCGGTTCATGTCAAGCCTTGGTAAGGTTCTTCGCGTTGCATCGAATTAATCCGCATGCTCCGCCGCTTGTGCGGGCCCCCGTCAATTCCTTTGAGTTTTAGCCTTGCGGCCGTACTCCCCAGGCGGGGCACTTAATGCGTTAGCTACGGCGCGGAAAACGTGGAATGTCCCCCACACCTAGTGCCCAACGTTTACGGCATGGACTACCAGGGTATCTAATCCTGTTCGCTCCCCATGCTTTCGCTCCTCAGCGTCAGTTAATGCCCAGAGACCTGCCTTCGCCATCGGTGTTCCTCCTGATATCTGCGCATTTCACCGCTACACCAGGAATTCCAGTCTCCCCTACATCACTCTAGTCTGCCCGTACCCACTGCAGAACCGGAGTTGAGCCCCGGTCTTTCACAGCAGACGCGACAAACCGCCTACGAGCTCTTTACGCCCAATAATTCCGGATAACGCTTGCGCCCTACGTATTACCGCGGCTGCTGGCACGTAGTTAGCCGGCGCTTCTTCTGCAGGTACCGTCACTTACGCTTCTTCCCTACTGAAAGAGGTTTACAACCCGAAGGCCGTCATCCCTCACGCGGCGTCGCTGCATCAGGCTTCCGCCCATTGTGCAATATTCCCCACTGCTGCCTCCCGTAGGAGTCTGGGCCGTGTCTCAGTCCCAGTGTGGCCGGTCA
>NZ_JBYSXD010000105.1:0-1741 GCF_058781865.1 Arthrobacter sp. FW306-1B-F12A | reverse complement strand
CCCAACTGATATGTAGAAGCTGTTGTCAAGAGGCAGTGGTGAGCGGCTCCCGGTTTTGGTGTCGGGGGCCGCTTTCCGTTGGGGTGCTGTCCGGGTGTGGTGGGTGTGCTGGCGGGTCTTGTGTTCGACTGCAGTGTCAGACTGATATTCGCGGGTTGCTTACCGCATGACGATTGTTCGGCTGGGGCGTATCGCTGTCTAACATCGGGCGTCAACGGTATGGCCCGCTTGCTCATAGTTGGGTCTCGAGTTGGGCCCCGGAGTGCTGCCACGTCACGTCCGCCATGCACCCGGACGGCACGTTGATCAGGCCGCGTTCATGCGGTCTCCTTGCCCGTGGTCGCCGTGCTGCAGGGGTGCGGCCAGGGACCAGCACCAGCCGGCGAGTTCCCTGGCGATCGCGGTGTTTGCCGTGACGGATCGTTTCTTGCGGGCGTCGAAGACTTCCCATTTGTGGTGGAGCCGGTGGTTGCCTTCCAGGGCCCTGATGCGGGTGGCCGGGCCGACCAGCTCCAGCTGGCGCAGCAGCCGTTCCCCGGGCCGGGAGTAGGGGCGCTGGTGCTGCCAGGCTGCCTCGATGAGGAGTTTCCGGGCGTATTTGCTGCCGGCTTTCGTGATCGGTCCCTGGTGGCGGGACTGGCCCGAGGATTGCTCGCTGGGGACCAGCCCCAGGTAGGAGCCGATGGAGGACCCGGTGAAGCGGGTCCAGTCCCCGATCTCCACGGCGAGCCCGAACCCGGTCGTGGTCTGGATGCCGCGCAAACACATCAACGCGTCGATCACCGGGGCGTACTGGCATTCCCTGGCGGCCGCCACGACGCGCTGATCGATGCGCTTGAGCTGTGCTGCGAGGAGCTCGGCCTGTTCCACATCGGCGTCGTAGGTGAACTGCAACACCGGGGAGTCAAACCGCTGCCGGTGCAGCCAGGCCCCGTGTTCCTTCGTCCACTTGGTCTCCTTCGGGTACCGGATGCCGTGCCGGAGCAGGATCGCATTCACCTGCTGGCGGGCGTGGGCGAGGTTCTTCGCCGCGGTGGACCGCAGCCGGGACAGGTCCCGCAGGTCTTCCTGGTCCCGCGTCGGGACCCGCACCTGGGTGATCTGGCCCAGGGCGAGCATCTCGGCGAGCAGGCGGGCATCACGCTTGTCGGTTTTGACCTTGTCGCTCGGGGCGCGGAGCAACTTGGAGGACGCCGCGACCACGCAGTCGATGCCGGCCTCGCGCAGGTACCGGGCCAGGACGTATCCGGTGGGGCCGGATTCATACACCACCTTCACCGGCGGCTCGCAGCGGCGGATCCACTCCAGCACCACCGCCGGGTCGGAGTCCATTTTCGCGTGCACCAGTTCGCCGGTCTCCGGGTTCAGTGCGCAGCCCACAACGGAAACCGCGTGAACATCGAGCCCGATGAAAGTATGCTCAAACATAGCCGGGACCTCCCAAAACTCACATGTGGCACTACCATTGCAACGCTCCACGGGTCGACAATCCAAGAGCACCGTTATTGGCAACCCACGGACTCTGTGAAACAGAAGGCCCCGGCCTTCACCTCACCCGTCCCGGGGACCCTTGCCTGCCCGTCCGGACAAAGGCCAATTCCGCCGGGCCACAGGCCCCGCAGCGCCGCCCCCGGCACCAGGGATACCCCTCATGCCAGGCCGGCGCTGCGCGGCCGCCCGGCGACAATGGCCCGGTCCGGACGGGCAGGGAACGAACGCCCTCACTTCATATCGTCTAACT
>NZ_JBYSXD010000104.1:0-1826 GCF_058781865.1 Arthrobacter sp. FW306-1B-F12A | reverse complement strand
TTTGCGCTCCCAAATGCTGGCCATAGCCAAAATTCTAGGCTTCGTGTGCACAGAAAACGAGTTTCTGTGCACACTCACAAGCCTAAAACCGCTCTGACGCGAAGATTGAATTCGCGTCAGAGTCCGCTGCTGCGGTCAGCTAAAGCGGTCGAGGGTCACTTGGTAGCCCATGGTTTCGAGCTGGTGGACCGCCCGGCTCTTTGCCCGTTCCGGCTGTAAACGGGTGTAGAAATCGCTGCCGGGGTCCTCGTAGAGGGTCCCGTCCATGCCCATGTGCCATATCGAGACGAGCATTTTGTGCTGGATCGCGACGTTTGCCTTCTGCGGACCCCGCCGGGAAGCGATCCGACGGTATCGGGCGCCGAGGTAGGTTGTCGGGTTCTGTGCACAGGCCATTGCCGCGGCGCCAAGGGCTCCTTGGAGGTAGGGGTTGCCTGGACGGGTCCTGGTGGATTTGACCCGTCCAGCGGACTCGTTACTGCCCGGGGTCGTGCCGGCCCAGGATGCAAGGTGGCCGGGTGTGGGGAATCTGGACATGTCCCCTCCGATTTCGGCGATGATCACCTCGGCGGTCAAGACGCTGATGCCGGGAATGGTGGTGATCAGCTCTCGGAATCCTTGAAAGGGTTTGATCACCGCTTGGATACGCGCGGTGATGTCCTCGATCGCGGCCGAGTGCCGGTCGATCAGGTCCAAATGCACCTGGGCGAGGAACGCGTGGTGCTCGCTGAACTGGCCGGTCAGCGCCTCGATCAGCTCCGGGATCTTCGAGCGCAGCCGTCGCTTGGCCAGCTCCGCGAGGACGGAGGGGTCGCGCTGGCCCTCGATCAGGGACTCGAGCATCAGCCGTCCGGAAACACCGGTGATGTCGGAGGCCACCGCGGAGAGTTTGATCCCGGCGTCTTCGAGGAGTTTCTCGAGCCGCTGGATCTCACGGCCTCGTTCACGGGTGATCGCGGTCCGGGCCCTGGTCAGGTCCCGTAATCTACGGATCGGCTCCGGTGGAACAAACGAACCGCGCACCAGGCCGTGCGCACCGAGCTGAGCTAACCAGGTGGCGTCGGAGACATCGGTTTTGCGGCCTGGAAGATTCTTCACGTGCCGGGCGTTGACCAACATCACCTCGACGCCCGGCAGGTCTTCGAGCAGGTAGTAGAAGGGCTTCCAGTAGTCTCCGGTCGCTTCCATCACCACACAGGTGACCCTCTCAGCGGCAAGGTGTTCTCGCAATGCGAGGATCTGGTTGGTCATCGAGGCCCAGGTCGTCACTGTCTCGGTTGTTTTGCGACGCCCTGACGCGGCGATCCGGACACAGACCTTTGCGTCCCTCTTGGAGATGTCGAGCCCGGCACAACGGACATGGACCACTTCCATGGCTACTTCCTCCTCCATATCAAACAGGACCATCACTGATGTCCGTCGCGGGGAGGGCAGGGAGAAAAGGTAAGTCTGACGCTCGTGCTCGAAGGCAACAATCCACGGTTCCCGTGGAGCCCATCCACCACCATGCTGACCTACAGGCTCAGCGGCACTACAGAGCAATCGGGGTCGACCACGACGGACCCTTTCAGTGTGCGCTACGTAGGCGAGCAACGACCACAGACCAGCCGCTGCCAAATCTTCGCGCACCACGGCGCGCCCAGGAACGAAGGCGCCGCATTGCTGACCTGCGACAACATTGTGCCCGAGGTGGGACTCGAACCGCATTCCAGGCCGCGGAAACACAGGGAACTCCCGAAAACGTACCGAGTACGGCCCAATCCGACCGATATACGACCCAGTCCGACAGCAAAAGTGTTGACACTGTCAACAGCCCGCATCCGCCC
>NZ_JBYSXD010000103.1:0-2056 GCF_058781865.1 Arthrobacter sp. FW306-1B-F12A | reverse complement strand
CGGAAACTGACCTCCCGAAACAACTAATCCTTAACCGGCTAATCCCCGGCATCCCGGGCTATTAGCCGGATAATGCTGGGACAACGCGGTCGCCGAGAACTTCTTCTCCCACCTCAAGACCGAGTTCTACCACCACCACCGCTTCGGTTCCCGGCTCACCGCACGGACCGCCGTGATGGACTACATCGAGGGCTGGTACAACCGCCGCCGACCCAACCGACGGGCCGGCGGCATCCCGCCAGCCACCGCCCACGCAAACCAGCACACCAGCGTCCAGGAACCCCTGGCCGCCTAACCAAAACAAACAACGAAACTGTCTCAAAAACTTGACGACCGCACTCTGGACGCGGCGCAAGCTCGAGCCAAACCGCGACCACGCGCTAGAAGTGCTCGCCGACAGTTGGTACCACTTGCTCTGCGACGCAGGATAATCAAGCTCCACGCAGCTGCCCAGCTGGTCTTTGCGCTTCACAGGAGTAGCGTTTGCTGTGGCTGACGAGAGGGGTCCACATGAGCTACAAGTATCGAACCGTCAGGGTTCGCGGCACCGAGTTGGTAGGAACCATCGCCCGAAAACACGGCAGCGCGCCGGAGATCTACGAAACCTCGAAGGACGCGAACACATCGGTAGTTCCCGTGTTTTTCCAAGCGACCGGCGAGATCCGATTCTTCGACAGGTCAGTCCTTGAAGACGTCGTGACGCCGGCCAGCTAGCAGCAGTTGCGCGTCTCGGAACTGACCAGAGACGTTTGATGCCAGAGGTCCTGCGACTTGTGGTCGTGGGGCATAGCTTTTGTGGCCCACACTTGGCAAGTGCGTACTTTTGGTGTTGAAGAAGAATTCCTGATCGTAGATCCTGACAACGGCAGTCCCGTGCCCCTCGCCGGCGATATCGTGCGCCTTCATGGTGCCGGTCCCCAGGGGGTGGCTCCTCCTTTCGGCCCGACGTTGGCGATCGAGCTTCAGCAGGAGCAAATCGAAGTCATCACCTCCCCGCACAGCAGCCTGAGTGCCCTCGGCGCTGAAATACGTGCCGGACGCTCTTACGCAGATTCGCTGGCCCGAAGGGCGGGCGCGAGAATTGCAGCCCTCGCGACGTCGCCGCTGGCGATCGCTCCGCATGCAACAAACACCGAGCGCTACGAGGCCCTCCTGGAAAAGTTCGCTATGACTGCCAGAGAGCAGCTGACCTGCGGATACCACGTCCATGTTTCCGTTGACTCGGATGAGGAAGGCGTGGCAGTGCTGGACCGGATCAGGTCCTGGCTGCCGGTGCTGACTGCACTGAGCTCGAATTCACCGTTCTGGAATGGGTCCGACAGTGGTTACGCCAGTTTCCGGACCCAAGCTTGGAACCGATGGTCCAGTGCCGGTCCCACCGATGTCTTCGGATCTGCCGCGGCCTACCACTCTTTGGTGGCCGACCTGTCGGCAACGGGAGTGATCATGAGCCCGGATTTCGACGCTCGCCTGTCTGCCCGGCACCCTACGGTCGAGATCCGTGTCTCGGATGTTTGCCTTGATGCCCGGGATGCCCTGCTGATCGCGGCCTTGGTGCGTGCCTTGGTGGATACAGCCGCCAGGGAATGGAAATCCGGACAGCGTCCGGACATGGTTTCTGTCCCCGTCCTGCGCCAAGCCACGTGGCGGGCCAGCCGGTTCGGCCTGCACGGCGAGCTGCTCCACCCGGGAACGCACAAGCCGGCCACAGCAAGGCACGTCCTTGCCGCACTCCACTCCCACGTCCGCGATGCCCTCGAAGGGACCGGGGACGCACACTACGCCAACGAGGGACTGCAAAGGATCCTCAGCCAAGGCACGGGAGCCGCGCGGCAACGGCAAGCCCACCAACGCACCGGCAGTCTTGCCGGCGTCGTCGCATATGCAACGGGCGTCACCCACCTCGAACCCATTGATCACGAACGCACCGACCAACCGTACTTCGCGGCGGCCTCGGGGACTGCCGCGCTCGTGGCGAGCTAGGGCGTGTCTCCTAAATCCTGGAGTGGTGGTCGGGGATGCTTGATGGGTGTCTCGTACTTCTGTTTTGACTGAT
>NZ_JBYSXD010000102.1:0-2061 GCF_058781865.1 Arthrobacter sp. FW306-1B-F12A | reverse complement strand
CAGACGTATCAACTCGTTCGTCGTGTTCTCGACCGGGCCGAGCAGCCGAAGTCCCGCTCCCGCGCGCCAGGCTGCGGACCCCGGGGACGATAGTGATGCTGTTCCGCGGCGAGCTGGACGGAATCGGGGCCGCTTTCCGATGCAACAAGACACCAACTCGTAAAGCTGGGCGACCCAACCCGGGAATCTGATTCGGTCCCCCGACCCACGGCATCAATGCCACCAGGGTTGTCTGACTCGGCCGGGCGTGTCCCGATGAACTCCCGCATGCGCGAGCGGCATCAGAAATTACCGTCCCGGCCGCCGCTCAAGGCCGGCGTATTGGACGCGCCCCCCGTTACCCCAGGGCCGCGCCGATGCTGTCGAAGTCGCCGACTGCCGCCGGATCGGCTCCCAGTCCGATCAAGATCGATCCCAGCGCTGTTTCTGTTGCAATGTCGAGGGCAGGCCCAATCGCGGGCGCAAATTGAGGTGAGTGGTTCTGCACTGGATCCCCGTCAGGCAGGACAGGCTGGTACCCGTTGATGAACCAATAAACGGCCGGGACATCGATGGCCTCTGAGAGGAGCCCGAAATCTTCCGAATGCATCATCGGAGGGATGCGGCGAACAGCGTCAGCGCCCAGCCGGCCGGACAATGCGCTCATGAGGTCCTCCGTCGCCTCCGGTGCGTTGTAGATCCGGGGGAAACGATAGAGCTCCTCGATCTGCGGTTCCGGAGCTCCAGATGCCGAAGCTTCCGCCCTGATGATACGCCTGGCGGCTGAGAGCATCTGCTCATGAACATCCGGGTCAAAGCTCCGGAAGTTCAGCGTGAGCTCCGCAGCATCAGCGATGACGTTCTCTTTGATTCCGGCGTGAAAAGTGCCGACGGTGACGACCGCAGGCTTCCGCGGGTCGATCTCCCTGGACACGATTGTCTGGAGCCTGGTCACAATGTGCGCACCGAGGGTGATCGGATCGATGGACGCGTGGGGCTGCGAGGCATGCGAGCCACGCCCGAGCACCGACACGCGCCAACTGGTAGCGAGTGTCATTGTGTGACCGGAGGCGTACCCGACGCTCCCCGCAGCCAGGGGCATCACATGCTGACCATAAACAACGGCCGGTTTGGGGGCCCGGTCCCACAAACCGTCCTCAATCATTGCGCGTGCGCCGGCCGCGATTTCCTCGGCCGGCTGGAAGATCAACACGACCGTTCCTGACCAGGTCTCGCGCGAAGAAAAGAGTACGCGCGCGGCGGTCAAGAGGGCGGTCATGTGGACGTCGTGTCCGCAGGCGTGCATGACGGGAACGTTGTCTCCCGCCAACTCAGCGCGGGCAGCACTTGCATAGCCCAGCCCGGTATCTTCTTTGACCGGCAGCCCATCCATGTCAGCGCGGAAAGCAACGACCGGACCGGTCCCGTTCTCAAGGACTCCCACCACCCCCGTGCCCCCGCAGCGGAAGTGGGCTATGCCGATGTCGTCCAACTCCTGTTCGATCCGCGCGGCTGTGTTGTGTTCCTGCAACGACAACTCCGGATGGGAGTGAAACCAGCGGTAGAGTTCCCTCATCCTTTCGCCGTCAACGGTCAACGGACGGCGGGTTGCTTCAAATAATGTCATCCGTCTACTCCTGTTCGTCTTCTGATCACCTGCTACGGTGATCAGTTTGTTTGTCCCGGGTAAACCCGTTGTCGCTTCAAGATCTGCACTGGTTTGCCAAAGTCTCCCCCAGGCACGGCCCCCTTCAAGTGCTCCGCCGGGTACCCAACATGAGAATCTGCAGCACGAGGCAGCGGATCCCCGGTCATGGCCTTTCGGGTTGATTGAGAGCGAATCCAGTCACCGCTACCGCCCAGGCGCTCTCCATGTGAACTTTGATTCGAGGCATCGTCGCCCTCCCCGGGTGTCTTCGGTCAAGCGGGAACGAGGTGCCCACTGGATGCCGGATAAATGTGTGCCGTGGCCGCTGACGGGCTCCTCCGCGCCACGGCCGACTCCCGCGCCCTTGGCAGCAAACTCCTCCGTTGCGGTAAAGGCTTCCCATGGCCGGAGGCCCTCGTCTACAACACAAGCTA
>NZ_JBYSXD010000101.1:0-2092 GCF_058781865.1 Arthrobacter sp. FW306-1B-F12A | reverse complement strand
AGGCAACGACGGGGCAGCCCTGGCAGCCGCGAACGCCATCATGCACGCCGCCAGCCAAGCAGCCACCCAAGCAATCGGCAACGGAGCGGCAGCAGCTAACGCAGCCGCAGCGGCTAGTGGTGTCGGAGCTGATGACGGACTCACGCTAGCATTGAAATATAAGAATGGTTGGACGTCGACACAGCGCGCAGCGGCGGATGAGAAAGTCGCTGCTCTTAACGGTGCGGATCTATCCGTGACCCAGGCAACACGGAGTGGGACTTCCGCGTCCTCCCGATATCGGGCGTCGGGCGGTCTCATTCCGCGCGGTTCGGATGTGGACCACGTCGTCGACCTACAGCTTGGAGGTGCCGACGACCTCCTAAATTTGAACCCCTTGGATGCCTCGGTGAACCGAAGCCTAGGAGCACAGATTGCGAAACTGCTTCGTGGAATTGAGCCAGGCACGCGTATATGCGGCGTTACGATTTGTTCGAGGTGAGGAACCGGATGTTCGAAGTTTTTGACAGCACGCTGACGCTGACGCATGGCCTGCCGGGCGTGGCAGGAGCCGACGTGGATGCCCCGTCTGACTTAGTTATTCGGTTCGGAGGATGTACCTTCAACGATGGGCTCTACCGAGTTCATACCCGGGAGTCTTCCGCGGCTGCTGACGTCTTCGTAAGGCAAGCATTTCCTGAATTTGGAGATCGCATCTCGTGCTTCGGGTTTGACTGGCTTGGGCGACAGTTCTCAACGGATTCCAGTCGTGGTGAGACTTCTGATCCGGAAGTACTTCTTTTCGAACCGGGGACGGGGCAGGCGCTGGAGATTCCGGTACCTTTCTCTAAGTTTCACGACGAAGAATTGGTCGAATACACCGATGCGGTTCTGGCGTCTGGGTTTTTCACGGACTGGATTGCCACCCAGCACGCTCCTTTGCGGTTCGAAGACTGTGTTGGGTATCGGCAGCCGCTGTTTCTAAATGGATCAGACAGTCTTTCAAACCTGGAAGTATCCAGTATGGATGTCTACTGGACGATCATGGGGCAGCTCCGGATCAAGGCACTGAAGCTCCCAATAGGTACTCGGATCACGGAAGTTCACACGGAATAGCGGAAGGCAACTTCAAGTTCCACACGAATGGCTCGCGTGGAACAGCCTCCATATCTTGAAACGCTAGGCATCCGAGGCGTCTCACCGGCCGGGCGGCACCCCAAAGAGTCGGCTATCCGGTGCGGCTGCTGTGGGCAAAGCGTGTCTGGCGCTGCCCGGACCCTGACTGCTCCAGAACCACGTTCACCGAAGACCATGAGTTGGCCTGGCCCCGGGCGAAACTCACTGCCAGGGCCGGGGCGTGGGCGACTGACGGCCTGCAGCGTTTCGACACCTCGGTCTCCGCCCTGGACCACCAGCTTTGCGTGTCTTGGCACATGTCCTGGGACGCAATCAAGGCAGAGGCCGCGCGGCGGATCGCAGCGGCCGGCGTCTGACTGGGGTGAAGGGGTTAGGCGAAAGTAGTCCGCTTGGGGAGATTTCGGCCTCCTGGCCGCGGCTGAAAACTACAGCTTCCTGGGCGGAACGGCCACGGTCCCGGGGGCGCCTTCATCATCAGCGACAGCGTCGACACCGCCCGGACCATCCTCCAACCCAGCAGCGGAACCACACCCGTCACCGCCCAAACCCGGTACGCCGACCCGATCGGTCTCGCCCGCGGCCCCACCCAGACCGCACCGGGAACCGGAGCCTACGCAACGGCTACCTCCAGTGTCACCGGGACAGGGTCCAACGCAGCCAACCCGGCAGGGTTCGGCGCGGTCAACGGGTACATCGGCGGACTCGCCGACACCATCAGCACCCTCACCCACCTCGGCGCCCGCGAACTGGACCCCGTCACCGGCACCTTCACCAGCCCCGACCCGGTCCTCGACATCGCAAACCCAAACAACTACTCCCCGTACGGGTACGCGAACGCGGACCCGGTCAACGGTAGCGATCCATCAGGATTGATGATCAACTGCGAATGCGGGATCGGTATCGGCTTCGGCTCGTGGAGTATGCCCAGCGGCGGCGCCGCCGCCGGCGCCGCCGCCGTTGGGGCAGTGGGGGTGGG
>NZ_JBYSXD010000100.1:0-2589 GCF_058781865.1 Arthrobacter sp. FW306-1B-F12A | reverse complement strand
CCTCGAAAACCTTCTCCACGAAAACCGGAAGTTCGCGCCCACCCCTGAGTTCGCGGCCAACGCGGTAGTCGGCGCCGGAGTCTATGCGGAAGCCAATGCGGACCGTCCCGCGTTCTGGGCGAAGCAGGCCCGGGAACTGCTGGACTGGGACACGGACTTCACCGAAGCCCTGGACTGGTCCGACCCGCCGTTCGCGAAGTGGTTCGTCGGCGGCAAGGTCAATGCCGCGTACAACGCCCTGGACCGGCACGTGGAGAACGGGCTCGGGGACCGGGTGGCCATCCATTTCGAAGGCGAACCGGGCGACACCCGCTCCTACACCTACGCGCAGCTGACCGAAGAGGTCAAGAAGGCCGCCAACGCGTTCGAGTCGCTCGGTGTGGCCAAGGGTGACCGGGTGGCCGTGTACCTGCCCATGATCCCCGAAGCCGTGATCACGATGCTGGCCTGTGCCCGGATCGGGGCCGTGCACTCGGTGGTGTTCGGCGGTTTCTCCGCCGACGCGCTGCGCTCGAGGATCGATGACGCCGAGGCCAAGCTCGTGGTCACCGCCGACGGCACCTACCGGCGCGGGAAGCCCAGCCCGCTCAAGCCGGCCGTGGACCAGGCCCTGTCCCGTGAGGGACATTCGGTCCGGAACGTCGTGGTGGTCAAGCGCAACGGCCAGCCGGTGGACTGGCACGAGGGCAGGGACCAGTGGTGGGAGGACACGGTCGGCGCCGCGTCCGGCGAGCACACCGCCGTCGGGCATGACGCCGAACACCCGCTGTTCATCCTGTACACCTCCGGGACCACGGGCAAGCCCAAGGGCATCCTGCACACCACCGGCGGCTACCTGACCCAGACCGCGTACACGCACAAGGCGGTCTTCGACCTGCACCCGGACACGGACGTGTTCTGGTGCACCGCCGACGTCGGATGGGTCACCGGCCACTCGTACGTCGCCTACGCCCCGCTCGTGAACGGCGCCACCCAGGTCATGTACGAGGGCACCCCGGATTCCCCGCACCAGGGCCGCTGGTGGGAAATCGTTCAGAAGTACAAGGTCTCCATCCTGTACACCGCCCCCACGGCGATCCGGACGTTCATGAAATGGGGCAAGGAGATCCCGGGCAAGTACGATCTGTCCTCGATCCGGGTCCTGGGCTCGGTGGGTGAGCCCATCAACCCCGAGGCCTGGATGTGGTACCGGGACGTCATCGGCTCCAACGCCGGGAAGAACGGGGAAAAGAAGGAACACCCTGCCCCGATCGTGGACACCTGGTGGCAGACCGAGACCGGCGCGCAGATGATCGCGCCGCTTCCGGGCGTGACCGCGACCAAGCCGGGCTCGGCCCAGGTCCCGCTGCCGGGCATCGCGATCGACGTCGTGGACGAGGCCGGCGAATCCGTCCCCGACGGGCACGGCGGCTACCTCGTGGTCCGCGAACCCTGGCCCGCGATGCTGCGCGGCATCTGGGGGGACCCGGAACGGTTCAAGGACACCTACTGGTCCCGCTTCGAGGGCATGTACTTCGCCGGCGACGGCGCCAAGAAAGACGAAGACGGCGACGTGTGGCTCCTGGGCCGGGTGGATGACGTCATGAACGTCTCCGGGCACCGGCTCTCCACCACCGAAATCGAATCCGCGCTCGTGTCCCACCCCTGGGTGGCGGAGGCCGCCGTCGTCGGGGCTTCCGACGAAACCACCGGCCAGGCCGTGGTCGCGTTCGTCATCCTGCGCGGGGACGCCGTCAACAGCGGCGACGCCACCGTCTTCGAGCTGCGCAACCACGTGGGCAAGGAAATCGGCCCCATCGCCAAACCCAGGCACATCCTCGTGGTCCCCGAGCTGCCCAAGACCCGTTCCGGGAAGATCGTGCGCCGCCTCCTGCAGGACTTGGTGGAAGGCCGCGACACCGGGGACTCCACCACCCTCTCGGATCCCGGCATCATACAGCGGATCGGTATGGAGCTTCCGAATCAAACGAGCTCAATCTACGAAGGTCAAACCCCATCTAGCTTGAGCGAAAGGAATCCTCATGTGCAGCTAACAAGCGGCGCGTCGGCACGTAGCCGGTAGGCCGCCCTTGCTGATTCGTAAATATGTAACATGAATACTGCCATTAAGCCGCAGCGGGAGAGTTCAGCACACCCAGGCTGACGCCGTAGGAGCAAATCCTCCCCAGGAATCTCTCAGGCCCATGTACCGCTGCAGCGCGGCAACTCTGGAAAGCAGCACCCGCCCTCTCGCCTGAGATGAATGGTGCTCACCGACGGTGCAAGGGACTTCTAACACGGACGTCCCGGAAACTCTCAGGTCCAATACAGAGCGGGGAGGACCCCAAAATCCAGGCCGCCCTGCTCAGGGATAGGCCGCTACCTTGGAGTTCTCTGTGACCATTCAATCCCACACATCCGTCTTCGTTGACCGGCATATCGGCGCCCGCCGCCAGGCCGACATTGACATCATGCTCAAGGCAGTCGGCTACGACTCCGTTGACGGCCTGGTGGATGTCGCCGTCCCCGATTCCATCCGCCAGGATGTCGCATTGACGCTCCAGAACGCCCTCAGCGAGGTCGAGGTCCTGGCCGAGCTGCGCAAGCTGG